>CALUYC010000134.1 GCA_944324895.1 Candidatus Gastranaerophilales bacterium | reverse complement strand
GTTTGTGTGGCTAAGGTTGAATTAAAAAATATCACAAAAAGATTTGGTAAAAAAACAATTTTGGATGATATTTCGCTTGAAATAAATGACAAAGAATTTGTCGTGCTTGTTGGTTCATCCGGATGTGGCAAGTCAACTCTTTTAAGGACAATAGCAGGTCTTGAAAAACAAAACTGTGGCGATATTTATATAGGTTCCAAATGTGTTAACAATGTATTGCCAAAAGACAGAGATATTGCAATGGTTTTCCAAAGTTATGCACTTTACCCGCATATGAGTGTATATGAAAATATGGCCTTTGGTCTGACGGTCAGAAAAGTTGCAAAATGTGAGATTAAAAGACGAGTTAACAATGCAGCCGAAATTTTAGGTTTGGAAGATTACTTGAGTTCAAAGCCAAGAGAATTGTCGGGTGGGCAGAGGCAAAGAGTTGCACTGGGCAGAGCTATTGTGCGCGAGCCGAGTGTATTTTTAATGGATGAGCCATTGAGTAATCTTGATGCAAAACTTAGGGTTGCAATGCGCTCTGAGATTAAAAGATTGCATAAAAAATTGGATACAACTTTTATTTATGTTACCCACGACCAAACAGAAGCTCTTACTATGGGAGATAGAATTGTTGTATTAAATAACGGTACAATACAGCAAGCAGACAGTGCTGATAACATATACAATCGCCCAAAAAATACTTTTGTTGCCTCTTTTATGGGAACATATCCCATGAATTTATATAATGCAACTATTGAAGACGGGCTTTTAAATTTTGGCAATATCTATGTTAATCTTTCAAGTACGCCGGTCAATTATCCAAAGGGCGTAAAAAACGTTATTGTAGGCATAAGGGCAGAAGATATTGTTGACAGAACAAACGTAAATTATCCCTTTAATTTAGTAAAATTTACCGTTAAACCTAATTTTGAATAAAGTTTAGGTTCACAAAAAATCGTGTACTTTAAAATAGGTAACACTGAAACAATCGCAAAGGCCTCAAATGAATATCGCAGCGGTGACTTAATCGATTTTTCAATCGATCCTATGAGGTTCCATTTCTTTGACGCAAATACAAAAGAGACCCTTAATTAATTAATTAATTAATATCTTCTTTTTTGTTTGTTTCTTTTTCTATCCAAATATAGGTTTGTTTAAAAGCGCCTCTAAAAGGGTTTGTAGAATAATCGTAGTCAACAAACGGGTTTTTTGCTTTTTTATTTATAGCATCAGCTTTTGAGTTTACATCTTTAAAATATTCATATATATTCATAATTTTTCCAAACGTTTAATTAATTTATATATTTATTATCTCATATTTTTTAGATAATTTATTCCGCTTGGGTACATGTAAAGTATTAGTACAAAAGGGTTATCCTACTTATTGATTCAATATTTTTTTAATGGTAGTATTTTATTTGAGGAGAAGCATTTTTGAGGATATTATGAAGAAAAAAGTAGGCATTGTATTGCTTGTTATAATTGCGCTTATTGCCTTTCGTTGGTGTAGCGGTAAATTTGGTGAATTTATGCGTGCCAAAATGATGGGTGCGATGATGACGCCAAAGGTAAGGCTTGCTAAAGTATCAGAAGTTGAATATAAAAATCAAATAGAAGCTCCGGGTAGAATTGTTGCTAAATATCAGGTAGACTTAGTTGCAAGGGTCGATGGATATTTGCAGGAAAAAAGATTTAATGAAGGCGATTTTGTTAAAAAAGGTCAGGTGCTTTTTGTTATTGAGCCTCAACAGTATTTGATTGCTCTAAATAAAGCCCAAGCCGATTTAGCTACTGCGCGTGCGCAAGCAGTTAAGGCAGGTAAAGATTTTGCCCGTTCAAAAGAACTTGTAGCAAAAGATTATATTGCAAAATCTACATATGATGATAATCTTGCACAAAGAGATGTGGCAAATGCCAATGTTAAAGCGGCTATTGCTGCAGTTAATGATGCAAGAAGAAATTACAACTATACACGCATCACTTCCCCTATTGATGGAAGAATAGGTATGTTAAATGTTACTCAGGGGAACTATGTAAGTACACAAAGCGGCGCGCTTGCAAGAGTTGTCAGCACTGATCCTATATACGTTACATATAGTGTTGATTCTAAGCAATTTGCAAATTTGCGCGATAGTGAAATTATCCCAAAAGACCAAAAAGAGCAGCCTATAAGTGTAGAAATTACTTTGCCTGACGGTTCAAAGTATGAACATAAAGGTGTAGAAGATTTTTGGAACAATGAAATATCTCAAACAACGGGCACAATTACACTTAGGGCTACCTTTAAAAACCCTCAAAATAAACTGATACCTGGTGATTTTGTAAAAGTTAAAGTTTATTCAAATAAATTGAATAAAAAGTTAGCAATTCCTCAAGACTGCGTTTTGCAAGATTCAACAGGAAGATATGTCTATGTTGTTGACAAAGATTCTATAGCAAGAAAAAAATATATAAAAGTATCAAACGAGTATCAAAAATTTTGGATAGTTACCGAGGGGATTAGTCCGGATGATAAATACATCAGTGAAGGTGTAGTCAAGGTAATATCCGACAAACCGGTAGTTGTTTTAAAGGACGACGAACAGGTAAAGTTAAAGGATAAGAAGTAACGGAATTAGAGTATGTTTTCAAAGTTTTTTATAGACAGACCAAGGTTTGCGATTGTAATCTCGCTGGTTATAACACTTGCGGGGTTAATTTCTCTTAAAAATCTGCCTCTTGAACAATATCCCACAATTACACCTCCACAGGTTATAGTTTCCGCTACATACCCCGGTGCAAGCTCTGATGTAATCGAATCAACCGTTGCAGCTCCTATTGAATCCGCTGTAAATGGTGTTGAAGATATGCTTTATATGACTTCAAACTCCCAAAACGGCAGCTATAAGTTGAGTATTTATTTTAAAGTCGGCACCAATCCTGATATGGCAGTTGTAAATGTTCAAAACAAAACATCATTGGCAACTGCACGTTTGCCTGATGAGGTTAAAAGATACGGTTTAACAATTAAAGAGTCAACGGCAGGCGCTGGTTTGGTTATTTACAAAATTTTCTCGCCGGATAATTCAAAAAGTTTGGTAGACCTTGCAAACTATGCGTCAATATTTATAAAAGACGAGCTTGCTCGCGTAAAAGGGGTAGGCGAGGTTACCGTATTTGGCGGAAAAGATTATGCCATGCGTATTTGGCTTGATGCTCAAAAACTTGCGGCACTTAATATTTCACCTGCTGATGTTAATTCCGCTATAGCTGCGCAAAATGCTCAAGTTCCTGCGGGTAACATTGGTAACGAGCCCCTTGTAAATAAAAAAGATATGTCGATTGTTTTAAGAACTCAAGGAAGACTTAAAACGGTTGAAGAATTTGAAAATATTGTGGTCAAGTCAAACCCTGACGGTTCTGCAATAAAAGTTTCAGATATTGCGCGTGTTGAACTTGCAGCTGAAACCTATGATTACATGGGTAGAATTGACCTAAAGCCCGTTGCTGTTATTCAGGTAATTCAGTTGGCAGATGCAAATGCTGTTCAACTTGCGAACGATTGTAATAAAAAAATGGACGAATTATCTGAAAATTTCCCAAGTGGTGTTGCATACGAAGTTTTTAGAGATTCAACCGATTTTATCAAAGAGTCTTTAAGTGAAGTTATAAAAGCTATTATTCTTGCCATATTTCTTGTTACAATGGTGGTTTATCTGTTCTTGGGTGATGTAAGGGCATCTTTCATACCATTTGTTGCAATTCCTGTTTCACTAATTGGTACAATGATTATTTTTGCAATACTTGGTTTTTCAATAAATACACTTACCTTGTTCGGTTTTGTGCTTGCAGTTGGTACGGTTGTTGACGATGCCATTGTTGTAATTGAAAATGTGCAAAGGCATATTGAGGCAGGATTATCTCCGCATGAAGCTTCAGTTATTTCAATGGACGAGGTATCCGGTGCTGTTCTTGCAACCTCGCTTGTTCTTATGGCGGTTTTTGTACCTGTTGCTTTCATCCCCGGTATTACAGGTAAAATGTACCAGCAATTTGCAGTAACCATAGCAGTTTCAATCGGTTTTTCGACTCTTGTGGCATTGACTCTTGCGCCTGCTTTGTGTGCAACCATATTGCGTTCAAAAGATGAGATGCCAAAGCGTACATTTTTTAATAAATACCATGAACTATATAACGATTATTGGTCTCATAACCAAAATTTACAAGGTATCGAACTCGTTAAAGCTTGGGGTGAGTTTTTTGCAACAGCATGGGAAATTACAATTAAAAAATTCAACAGAATGTTTGACAGAATAAGAGACACATACATCGATGGTTCAAAATACTATATTGAAAAGCCTTCGCGTACAAAATTAACCTATGTTATTCTTGTTGTGTCTTTGTTGTTCTTGTTCGAGATTATTCCTACGGGCTTTTTGCCAACAGAAGATTCCGGAGCTTTATTTACAAGTGTTCAGCTAAAAGATGGGTCTTCTTTGTCAAAAACCATGTCTATAACCGATGAACTTGAAAAAGATATCATGAATATCCCCGGTGTGCATAATGTGTTGGGTCTTGAAGGTATAAACGGTCAAAATACTTCAATGATTATAACGCATTTTAAACCATGGGAAGAAAGACGTGCTGTTCCTTGGTATAAGCAAATTTTTATGAGTAAAGAAAAAAGATTTGCCTCAAAATGTTCACTAGAGGATATCCAAAAAAATGTTAATGCGCTCAGTGCAAAGTACCCTAACGCAAAAATATACTCTTTTGTGCCTCCTGCGATTACCGGACTTAGTATGTTCGGCGGTTTTGAATACCAGCTTTTGGATAAAGCAAACAGAACTCCGCAAGAACTTAATGAGGAAGCTAACAAACTGATATACGAAGCAAACAGAAGCACTGTCGTAACCGGTGTATTTACGCAGTATAATGCAAACATCCCACAGTTTTTAATTGATATAGATTATAAAAAGGCTCTTGCACAGGGGATTCCTGTTCAAGAAATTTACACCGCGTTATCATCTCAGTTCGGGCAAACATATGTCAACGACTTTAACTTGTATGGTCGTGTATTTAGGGTTGTTTTGCAAGCGCAAGAGGATTTCCGTTCAGCACCTTCTGATATGTCAAAGGTATTTATAAAATCTTCAGACGGCAAATCTTCTCCTTTAAGTTCTGTTGTTAGAATTGAACCTATTACTGGTCCGTATAATATTACAAGATTTAACATGTATAAATCTGTTCAGCTGAGCGGAAACCCTTCAAAGGGCAAAAGTTCGGGTGATGCAATTCGCGAAATGGAAAAAATTTCAAATAAAATTTTGCCTGAGGATATGACATTTGCATGGTCGGGTACAAGTTTACAAGAGATTGAATCA
>CALUYC010000133.1 GCA_944324895.1 Candidatus Gastranaerophilales bacterium | reverse complement strand
TTAGAGCGCATCGCTATGTATCTGCAAAATGTCAACTCTGTATTTGACGTTATGTGGAACAAAAAATTAAAATACGGCGATATTTACCTGCAAAATGAAATAGAGCAATCAAAATATAATTTTGAATATTCAACCCCTGAAAGATTATTTCAGATGTTTGATTTGTGCGAAGCGGAGGCTTTTTCTTCTCTTGAAGCTGGAATTGTTCTGCCTGCATACGACTGGGTTCTAAAATGCTCACATACTTTTAATTTGCTTGATGCAAGAGGCGTCATTTCAAAAGATGAAAGAGTTAACTATATTAACAGAGTAAGAACAATGGCGGCAGCCGTTGCACAACTATATGTAAAACAAAGGGAGAGCCTAGGTTTTCCTTTACTTAAAAAGTAGATTGGAAAATTCTTAAGGATGAAAGAGATTAACAACAACTTGCACAACTCGTGCGAAGAAAAATTCGAAGTCGGAGCAATAGGTAAATTTGTAAAAAATTTATTTAAAACAAAAAATCCTGACGAAATGATTGAAAGCGCAAATAAGGGAGGTTTAGAAAAAACTCTCGGTGCTTTTGACCTTATAATTCTTGGAGTCGGCGCAATTATAGGTTCAGGTATTTTTACCGTCGTTGGCATTGCTGCTGCAGGATCCCCCGAAAGCGCAGGTGCAGGACCGGCTTTAGTTGTTTCAATGATTTTAGCATCATTGGCATGCGTATTTTCAGCAATGTGTTACAGCGAATTCGCATCAATGATACCTGCTGCAGGCTCTGCTTACTTGTATACTTATGCAACGATGGGAGAATTTTTAGCCTGGATTGTCGGCTGGGTGCTAATGCTTGAGTACCTTGTTGGATATATTGCAGTTGTTAACGCCTGGACAGGTTATTTAATACAATTTTTAAAAGGCTTTCCTTTTCTACCCTCTTTTATCACAAATCCGCCTGTGTGGCTAGTTAACGACTACGGTAGTGCATTAAACACCTTAACAAAACAAGGGATAGACCCTGCAACCGTTATTCCTACATTTGCAGGAATACCTATATCTCTTAATGTGCCTGCTATTATAATCACAATTTTTATGGCGGGAATATTAATTAAAGGCATAAAAGAATCAACAAATATGGCAGGAATTATGGTTATAATAAAACTTGCCGTTATTGCACTTTTTGTTTTTACAGGTGCGTTTTATGTAAAGCCTGAAAACTGGGTACCTTTTGCACCAAACGGTTTTGAAGGTATTTTTATGGGTGCATTTATTATTTTCTTTGCCTACATTGGGTTTGATGCCATTGCAACAGCGGCAGAAGAAACGAAAAATCCTCAAAAAAACCTGCCGATAGGCATTATTGGCTCACTTGCTACTTGCACAATAGTTTACGTCCTTGTGGGTCTTGTACTTACAGGCATGGTGCCAATCGCACAAATTGATACACATGCCCCTATTGCCCATGCTATGAGACTTGCAGGGCAAGACTGGGTAGCAGGACTTATTTCACTTGGCGCATTAACAGGTTTAACATCTGTACTTTTAGTTTTAATGCTTGCAGGAACAAGGATTTTGTTTGCAATGAGCAGAGATAACTACTTGCCCTCAATACTAAAATCTGTACATAAAAAATACAAAACGCCTCATGTTATAACTGTTTTAACCGCAATCATATGTATTTTTGGTACATTATTCTTAAACATTTCAACAGCAGCAGAATTATGCAACTTTGGAACATTTACATCTTTTATAATTGTCTGCATTGCAGTAATAATTTTAAGAAAAACTGACCCCGACAGAAAAAGGCCTTTTAGAGTGCCATTTTCACCTTTATTCCCGTTGCTTGGAGTTATTTGTTGCGGCGGTTTAATGATATATTCTATGCAGTTTTTAACAACTTCAAGAGTACTTTTTCCACTTTGGCTTCTGCTTGGAATTTTAATTTACGCTATTTACGGATACAAAAATCAGAGAAAAACAGAAAACGATGGAAAATAATATATTAAAAGACAAGCTTAAAAACTTTGCCTTAAATTTGCTTGAAAAAAAATCGGCAGATGAAGTTATAGAAACAGCAAAAAAATCCGAACTTAAAAAAACCTTGAGCGCTTTTGACCTTATAATTCTTGGCATAGGCGCCGTTGTAGGCACCGGAATTTTTACAATAATAGGAAGTGCTATTGTAGGAGGGCCTGAAGGAGCGGGGGCAGGCCCTGCAATTATACTTTCTATGATTCTTGCTGCCATTGCAAGTATTTTTTCAGCATTATGTTATTCTGAAATAGCAGCCATGATACCAATAGCAGGCTCTGCATACACTTACACATACGTTACAATGGGCGAGTTTATGGCTTGGGTTGTTGGTTGGATTTTAATGCTGGAATACGCCATCGGTAATATAACCATTGCAAGTGCTTGGAGTGGATATTTTGCTCAATTTTTAAAAGGCTTTAGGCACATATTACCCGACTTTGTGGTAAATTTTCCAATTTGGCTCAGGAACGACTATCGCTCGATAAGCATAATGTGCGATAAATGTGGTTTTGATATACACGATAAAATACCGTTTTTATTTGACAAAATCCCATTTGCAATTAATTTACCGGCAATTTTTATAGTGTTACTTTTGACGCTTATATTAATTAAGGGTGTTAAGGAATCAACACGCTTTGCAGGCGTTATGGTTGCAATAAATTTGTTTATAATTTCTACATTCATTTTTGTAGGTGCACATTATGTACAGCCTGAAAACTGGACACCTTTTATGCCAAACGGCTTTTCGGGTGTATTTATGGGTGCATTCCTGATTTTCTTTGCCTATATTGGTTTTGATGCTATTTCAACAACGGCAGAGGAAACAAAAAACCCGCAAAAAGACATCCCTATTGGCATTTTAGGTACCCTTGCAATATGCACTGCGCTATACATTGGCGTAGCACTTGTTTTAACAGGCATGGTGCCATATAAACTAATAGACATACAAGCACCTATTGCTCATGCTATGCATTATGCAGGCAAAGACTGGTTTGCAGGGTTTATTTCATCAGGCGCGCTTGCAGGGCTAACTTCTGTTTTATTAGTATACCAATTAGGAACAGTCAGGATTTTATATGCAATGAGCAGGGATAAATTTCTCCCGCGCTCCCTTAGAATAGTTAACCGAAAAACAAGAATTCCAAACCTTTTAACTTGGATTTGCGGACTTGTTGTAATTATCGGCTCATTCTTTATGGATTTAAATATATCAGCAGAATTATGCAACTTTGGAACATTTACCTCATTCATAGTTATATGCATAATTGTTTTAATATTAAGGAAAACCGAACCAAACAGAAAAAGACCGTTTAAAGTTCCATTTGTACCGCTATTTCCTATACTTGGGATAGT
This sequence comes from Candidatus Gastranaerophilales bacterium, assembly GCA_944324895.1. Classification (GTDB taxonomy): domain Bacteria; phylum Cyanobacteriota; class Vampirovibrionia; order Gastranaerophilales; family Gastranaerophilaceae; genus Galligastranaerophilus. The sequence continues at coordinate 9,168 of CALUYC010000133.1, read as the reverse complement.
ATTCTGTGCAGGTTTAATAATATATTCGCTTAAAACACTCAAAACATCCTCTATGCTGTTTCCCATATGGATTATAATAGGCATAATAATATATTTCTTATACGGATACCCTGCACATAGAGACAAAAACAGAAAAAAATAAACTCCCTTTTAAAGGGAGCTGTCTAACTTTTGACTTATGCTTAAAATTATGATTTCAATTTAACAAGGGCATCAACAACAACAGGGTCCCATTTGATACCACTTTCACTCTTTAATATTTCTAGTGCTTCACTGCTATTTAGAGCTTTTCTTTGGGGTCTATTCTCAAGCAGTGCACAATATGCATCAGCTACGGCAATTATTCTTGAACCAAAAGGTATTGAATTGCCATTTAAGCCTTCAGGTGCGCCCTGACCATTCCAACGTTCACGTTGATAGTGAATATAAGGAACAACCTCGGACATAAAGTTAATATTCATAAGCAAGCTTACACCTGCGTTTGGATGTTCTTGTAATTTATCCCATTCTTCTTTTGTAAGTTTTTCTTTTTTGCAGAACAAATCATCACTAAGGGTAATTTTACCGATGTTTTGCAAAAGACCCGCATAATATATTAAATCTGTTGTTTTTTCGTTCAATTCAAGATAATGACAAATTTCTCTTGAAAGTTCAGCAGTTCGTTTTGAGTGATTATTTTCATATTTACCTTTACAATCAACCGCAAAAGCAAGTTTTTCAACAAAGGCTTGTTGTTGATCACCTAAATCGCCAATAATTGCGGTTAGTTGCGCACGCAGGTTTTGTAATTCTGAAGTTGAGACAATTTTTTGAGAAATTAGTCTGTTAACTTCGTCAATAAGCTTTTGCAAGCCCAAAGAAGTTACAAATAAGCCTGCAGTAATTTTTATAAGCTGGGCAAATTGCTCCTCAAGAGGCTTATTGGCATTTCTTATTATCTCAATAGAGCCAATGCATTCAAAGTTGTTTTTCATAGGAAAAACACTTATTTGCTTACCGTCTTTTTCAAAAACAAAATCTTTTTCATCTTTATGGCAAGTTAAAATATAGTCTTCTATTTTACCGTCAATTTCATCATCGCTGTTGCCGCGCAATTTCAACTCTTCACCTTTGTTGCAAAGATAAATATTACAACCTTCAAGCGACAACATAAGCTTAATTGTTTTAGCAATAGAATTATAAATTACATAATCTTCATCGTTTTTAAAACCTAAAAGCGAAAGAGTGTTATCTATTGAATAAATAGATACAAGCTCCCTTAATTGTTCTTTTAAGCTTTCGTTTTTGTCTCTGACTTTATCACTGATTTTATGCGCAAGTTCAGGATTTATAAGGTGTTCTGTTAAAAAATCACCCAAATTAAGTGCAAAAATTTCCTCTAACGGGTCATCATCCAGCAAATTTATTGAACGGGAATAAATCGAAACGCCGCTATCTTGCCCTTCACCTTTATGGTTTTTAAAATTTTCCATATAAATTTCCTATATGTGTTTTGTATATTTCTAATATCGGCAGACTTTAGAAAAACTTTTGCTTTTTTTACAAAATTTATACTAAAGTTTACAATAAGATAAACTTTAATTTGATATGCTACAATGCAGTTGTTATGAGTGAAAAAATAATTGTCGAAACAAAATACCATAAAATTGATAAACCCGTTAAGCTTGAATGTGGCAAGGAGCTTAAAAACATTCAGGTTGCGTACGAAACATATGGCAAACTTAACAAAAAGGGTGACAATGCTATATTAATTTTACATGCACTAACAGCAGATGCGCATGCAGCCCATTATAATTCGCCTAACGACAAAAAACCCGGCTGGTGGAATACAATGATAGGTGATAACAAAGCTTTTGACACAAAAAGATTTTTTGTAATATGCTCAAACGTATTAGGAGGCTGCAAGGGAACAACAGGGCCTTCTTCAATAAATCCTGATACCGGCAGGGAATATGCGCTTGATTTTCCCGTTATAACAGTAAATGACATGATTAAAGTCCAAAAAGAACTTATAGACTTTTTGGGGGTTAAAAAGCTAATTGTTGTAGGTGGCTCTATGGGTGGTATGCAAGCACTCGAGTGGTCCATAGAACACCCCAATATGGTAAAATCAACAATAATAATCGCTTGTACACCGAGGTTAACGGCCCAAGGTATAGCTTTTAATGCAGTAGGCAGAAACGCAATAATTTCAGATAAAAACTTTAACAACGGCAACTATTACAATGGCGAACACCCCGAGCAAGGCTTAAGTATTGCAAGAATGGTAGGGCACATTACCTATCTTTGCGAAGAAGCAATGCATAATAAATTTGGCAGAGATTTCAAAGATAAACCTTCTTTTGATTTTGGTGTAGATTTTCAGGTAGAAAGTTATCTTGAACATCAAGGCAGAATTTTTGTAGACAGATTTGACGCAAACAGCTATCTCTATATTACAAAAGCGGTAGATTATTATGACCCCGCAAGAAAATTTGGTTCTCTTGAAAAAGCCTTAGAAAAAACAAAATCAAGATTTTTAATAATTTCATTTTCATCAGACTGGCTTTTTTCAACAGAACAAGCAAAAATTATGGTGGACGCACTAATTAAAAACAACAAAGAAGTCTCTTTTGTAGAACTAAAAAGCGCCTGCGGACACGACGCATTTTTGATTGAGTGGGAAAAACAAACAAAAATAATAGAGAGTTTCTTGAAAGGCTAAAATGCTAAATTACAATGCAATTATAAAATTAGTAAAAGAAAAATCTAAAATCCTTGATTTAGGCTGCGGATCGGGGGCATTATTTAAAATGCTTGTGGAGCAAAAGAAGGTAACTGGAGTAGGTGTTGAAATTGATGAAAATTGCGTAATTGAAGCCTTGGAAAAAGGTTTAAGCGTAATTCAGGGTGATTTGGATGAAGGTTTGAAACAATTCCCCGATAAAAGTTTTGATTATGCAATATTAAATCAAACTTTACAGTCTACAAATAATCCCGAATACGTTATAGAAGAAATGTTAAGAGTAGCAAAGCGCTCTATAGTAAGTTTTCCAAACTTTGCATATTGGAAGGTACGCTTTTATTTGTTTTTTATGGGAAAAATGCCAAAAAGCAGGGCTCTACCCTACGAATGGTATAATACACCAAACATACATCTTCTAACTGTTAATGATTTTTTTGAATTTTGTAGAAAAAGAAATATAAAAATAGAGGAATCAGTTTATTTAACAAGAAAAAAAGCAAGAAGCGGAATTTTAATAAGGACTATCACAAACTTTTTTACAGAAGAAGCAGTATTTGTTATTTCAAAATAAAACGACCCCTAAAAGAGGTCGTTTTATTATAAAAGATTAACTACATAGCACCTTTAATGATTTCAACAAAGCTGTCAGCTTTTAAGCTTGCGCCACCAACTAAAGCGCCATCAATATCAGATTGAGCCATCTGTTCTTTAATAGTTTCAGGTTTAACCGAACCGCCGTATAGAATTCTGACTTTTTCAGCATTTTCTTTGCCTGCAATTTGAGATAAAGTTGCTCTAATACCTTTTATAACTCTGTTTGCTTCAACGCTGTCGCAAGTTTTACCTGTACCGATTGCCCAAATGGGTTCATATGCTATGACAACATTAGCAACATCACAAGGTTTAACGCCATCCAATGCTTTAACAATTTGGGATGCAATATGCGAATCCGTAACACCAAGTTCGCGTTGTTCAAGAGTCTCGCCACAGCAAATAATTGGTGTAAGGCCTGCTTCAATAATTGCTATAGCCTTTTTGTTAATCATTTCATCAGTTTCACTAAAAAGTTGACGGCGTTCAGAGTGACCGATAATAATAAAATTAGCATCAAAGTCTTTAATCATATCTATAGATACTTCACCGGTGAATGCGCCTTTTGCCTCGTAATAGCAATTTTGTGCAGCAAGCTGAATTCTTCCACAGCCACATTTACAAATATTTTCGCTTACAACATCTAAAGATGTAAATACAGGTGCAACAACAACTTCAGGAAGTGCATCTTTATCGATATCTTTGATTGCGTCTTTAATAGCACAAACAAGGTTTTTACTTTCTTCGCGATTGTTGTGCATTTTCCAGTTACCTGCAATAATTGGTCTTCTGCTCATTTTAAAACTCCTTAAAATTATTATTTTACTATCAAATAATAGCACAAAAGAAGTTTTTTAGAAATGGAAGAATTTTCTGCGCAGCACAAGCTGCGTAGAAAATTTGCATTTTACGGAACGGTTTCGCGCTATCGGCAAGGCTCTCGCCTTCCCGTACGCGCTCACACACCTTATGCCTGCTCGCAAATTTTAACGCAGCACAAGCTGCGTAGAAAATTTGCTTCGCAGGATTTCTATCCGTAAGCGGCAAATAGCGGCATATACAATGAAAGTGCCAAAAAGAGAACTATTGCACCAATAAATATAAGCATTGCAGGTTCAACAAGTTTTGTGAACTTATCTATAATACTGTCAAGTCTTTGGTCAATAAATGTGGTACAGTGATGCAACAATTCGCCCAAACGACCTGATTGCTCACCAGTTGCTATCATAAATGTCATCATACTTGGAATTTGATTTGATGCACGAAGTGCAACAGACAAGTGTGTACCTTGCTGAACTTTTGTAGTTGCCTGAAAAATAGCATCTTTTAAAACTAAATTATCCAGTGTCATATTTGCAAGATACAGACAGTCAACAATAGGAATACCTGCTTCATATGCTACCTGCAACACTGCAAGGAAGTTTGAATAGTTGGAAAACCTTAATAAGTCAGACAAAAGCGGTACTTCGAGCAGAAAAGAATCAACCGGTCGTTTTGTAACATCATTTGATAAGATATGTTTCACCGCAAGAACCAAAAAAGTAATTGCGATTATGGGAACAAACCAAAACTTTCTTATAAATAAGCCTAAAGACATACAAATTTGTGTCATCAAAGGTAAGTCACGACCCAAATTGTCAAACATTTCTTTAAAGGCAGGAAATACAAAAACAAGCATAACGGTTACAACGACACAAGCAAGTAAAATTACAAATATCGGATAAATCAATGCGCCAATTACTTTGCTTTTGATATCATCTTGTTTTTTTAACAATTCCAGCATACGGGTGAGGGTTTTGTCTAATTCACCGGAATCTTCACCGGCTTTTACAAGGCCTACATACACCCTGCCAAATATTCTTCTGTGTCTTTCCAAGGTTTCTGCAAGTGTCAGGCCGCCAACAATAATATTTTTTCTAAGCTCATGAGCTATACTTCTTATTGCTTTTGCCTGAGCATTATTTTCAAGAAACACCAATGTTTCAATAATTGGAATACCTGTTGATGTAAGTATTTGAAGAGTATGTGTAAATTCAATTTTGTCTTTAAGTGAAAATGTTTTTATGCTTTTTACCGGAATATTTTTCTTTTCCGATGTCTTATCATTACTTGCCCTAGCAGAATCATCCGTAATTTTTGTAGGCAAAAGCCCCATTTTTTTTATGGCATCACGAGCAGAGCGGGCGTCTAACGCATCAATTTTACCTTTTACAATATCTTTATTATTTTTTAAAGCAGTATATGAATATGTTGGCATTTACACTCCGACTATTCTCTTGCAAGACCAAGAATTCTTACAAATTCATCTATTGTAGTGACACCGTTAATGATATGCTCGACGCAAGACATTTTTAATGTCTTCATACCATGCTTTATTGCATAATCTTCAAGCTCGACATCGTGGGCTCTTTGGGCAATCATTTTTTTCATTTCTTTGTTAATTAACATAATTTCAAAGACACCGGTACGACCAGAGTAACCTGTATCGTTACAGTAAGGGCAACCATGCGCACGATATATTGTTGACTCTGTAAGGCGTTTTATGTCCTCCGGATTAGTCAGAATTTTTCTTGCTTCTTCAACCGTAGGCTTATAAGCTTCTTTGCACTCAGGACAAAGTTTTTTAACAAGCCTTTGGGCAATTACACCCGTTACTGTTGAAGAAATCAAATAATCTTTTGCACCCATTTCGATAAGTCTTGTAATTGTTGCAGCCGCAGAGTTTGTGTGAATTGTACTTAAAACCAAGTGACCTGTTAGTGAAGCAGAGATAGCTACCTCTAAAGTTTCAAAGTCACGAATTTCACCGACCAAGATAATATCAGGGTCTTGTCTTAAAATTGCCCTTAAGCAGTTTGCAAATGTAATACCTGCCTTTGGGTTAACAGCAGACTGGTTAACGCCATCCATCTTGATTTCTATAGGATCTTCAATGGTTGTAATATTAACATCTTCAGAATTAAGCGTACGAATTAAAGAATATAACGTAGTTGTTTTACCTGAACCGGTAGGACCCGAAGTCAATACAATACCGTTTGGCAATGATATTAAGTATTCAATTTTCTTTCTATCATCCGGTGAAATACCTTCAATGTTAATCGTTTTTTCATCACTCTGATCTGTGATAGCAGGGGCTAAAACCCTGATTACCATTTTTTCTTTATTACCGACAGGCAAAGTGTTCACGCGAAAATCGTGTTGCAGCCTTTTATATTTAATTGAAAAGTTACCGTCTTGTGCGCGCCTGTGTTCCGCAATATTCATGCGGGCAAGCACCTTAAAACGCGAAACAACAGCAGAGTCAACCTTAGCAGGTATTTTTAAAACTTCACGTAAAGTACCGTCTATACGAAAACGAACAACGTATCCGACGAGTCTAGGCTCAATGTGAATATCAGATGCTTTTTGGTCTATTGCTAGTGTAACAATTTTATTGGCAAATTTTGCAACCGTACCTGAAGTATCACGAATTTCATTTTCAACCTGATCCCATAGCGAATCTTCCTGATCGGCTTCAACTCGTTCATTTTCGATTTCTTTAAGCATTTTGTTTGCAGCTTCGCGCTCGTTTTCGTAATAAGTCTGCAAAAACGCTTCATACTCATAATGAGTAACCATTATTACAGTTGGCTTTAAACCTGTTTGATAAACAATTTCATTTATTGTTTTTGAATTGCCCGGATCAACCATACCCACAACAAGAGATTTATCGGTCATGCTAAGCGGTATAACTTTATTTTCACGAACAAAATCTTCAGGCAATATAGAAATAGCTGTAGGCAAGGCTTTGAGCTGCTCAGCAGTTGCAAGTTTAACACCCATTTGGGCGCCAAGTGCTTCTTTTAGCTCCTTAATTGTGATAAAACCCATTTTTACAAGCACAGAACCTAAAGGTATCCCTAAGACCTTGGCTTCCGCAAGTGCCATTGTCAGCTGTTTATCATTAATAAGACCTTCTTCAATAAGTATTTCACCAATTTTTTTGGTGGCAGGGGCAGCGACAGAATTAATATCTCCCCTTGAAATTTCGGCCTTTGAACCTTTCTTTTCATCAGGAGCTGAAGGAGTTGGCGTATCTGCTTGTAATGACGACTCAGCAGACACATTATCTTCTGTAATATCAACATCATCTTGAGAAAAATCAATGGCATCATCGCCAAGCTCTATTTCCTCGTCTAAATTAAGCTCGTTGTCAATATCGTTTTGTTGATTATTAATGTTCTTTAATGCAGGCGAACTTGAATCTTTTTGTTCAAATGCAACATCGCCGAATGGGTTTGTTTCAACATCTTTTGAAAGAACTGAACCGTATGTTGACGAGAATTTTTTTAAAAAACCCTCAAATAAAGTGTCGAAATTTTGTTTTGATAAAAATATAAATTCTATTTTTTTGTCAACAATAGGCTTTATATATTCAATGATTTTTTCTTTATCAGCTTCAGGAGAAACTGCAACAAAAAACGACTCGCCTTGAGCATTTATCGGCACAAAAGAGTACTCCTTTGCGACTGCCAACTCAAAGTTATTGGCATGTTCAAAATTGATTTTTTTAATAAGTTTATCTAATAAATCATTAGTCATTTTATGTTATTACAAATCTATCGGTTTAATGTTTGCTATATCATCAGAAGAATATACAATATGAGGTGTAATCATAATGACTAACTCTTCTTTTGATTTTTGGTTAGAAGACGTTCTGAAGAAAACACCAATTAAGGGCAAGTCACCAAGGACAGGTATTTTTGTAACTTGTTGAGTTTCATTTTCTTTAATCAGACCGGCCAATACCAAGGTTTCGCCATCTTTAATTCTAATATTATTAAGTGATAAATCGCGTCTTTGTAGCAACGTAGCTTGCAATTCGTCTACACCACCTTGACCCGGTGCATAGATTCTTTCTTTAATTGTCGCAAACTCAGGTTTAATGTTCATAGAAACATAGCCGTCAGGACTTATAAATGGTACTAGTTCAATCTTCAAACCTTCATCATCGCCGACTTCATATGTTCTTGAAATACCAGCATTGTCGATAGTAGTTAACAATTCTGATTTAACAGTTTTTACATAGTCGGATGTCATGTCAATAATAGATTTTTGACCGTTAGTTACCATTATTTTAGGGTTAGTTAAAACTCTACCTTTACCGTTTTGTACCAAATATTTTAACCTATACACAAGAGTAGAATCTCCGCGATATTTATCAACGGTATATCTTGTTGTAGTTGTAGAACCGTCATCACCAGTTGTGCTTGATGTAGTTTCATAGCTTCTACCCATAAAGAATGTCGGGTGATTAGCATCAGTTGCAAGGCCGTTTGACGTATCAAAACTCAAGCTGATAAACGGTGTCCACAAACTCCACTCGTTTGCAAATTCTTTAGAGCCTGTTTCGTTCAACTCAACAACAGTCATTTCTACATAAGCCATGGGTTGTTTTTTATCATTTTGTTCGATAAATTCTTTTATCATTTTTACTTGTTCATAAGAACCGCCATTGATATTAATAGTACCTAATTCGGGAAAATAAACAACAGTAAGAGGAGCAGACATAAACATTTGAATTGCATTTTCTACGCCCATAGCACCGGTTGTCGGAGCACCACCACTTTGAGAATCACCCTTAACAACTTCTTCAGTGGCACGACAAGCAACTATACCGCTACCTAATTTAACTTTTTTAATTTCCTCGTCTTCGTCCATTTCGTTATCATCGTCATTATCTTCCGCAAGATCATCTTCTTCATCGGTTGATACTTTTTTATTTACTTCAATGAACGTACTGCAAATTAACATTGCCATTTCCTTGGGAGTGGTATGATTAACTTTAAATGTGTTAATCATAGGTTTTCTAT
>CALUYC010000132.1 GCA_944324895.1 Candidatus Gastranaerophilales bacterium | reverse complement strand
TGAAACTCTAATTGTTCGCCGTGAACAAGAAGAAGGCTCAAGAATGTTATCTTCAACTCAAACAGAACTTCTTGTTGAAAACGGTCAAGTAATTGAACCTAGAACTCCTGTTACAAAAACTCAAGTTTTATCTGTAAATGATTCTGTTGCAAGCATTAAACAGGCTGATAAAGAATTGAGAAGACTATTGCTTGTATCAGATGCTTATGAAAATAAAATTGAAATCAAGTCTAAACCGACAGTTAAAGTGGGTGAGTTTGTTAAACTTGACAGTGTAATTTCATCTTCAGGCGAAACTTCCACTTGCTCAGGTCGTGTTGTAGAGGTTACACCTAAATCTGTTACCGTTAGAATAGGTCGTCCGCACTTAATCAGCCCCGGTACACTTTTACAGGTTGAAAATTCAGCATTAATTTTAAGAGGTGATTTACTTGCAACACTTGTATTTGAAAGACAAAAAACAGGCGATATCGTTCAAGGTCTTCCTCGTGTTGAAGAACTTCTTGAAGCAAGAAAACCAAAAGACTGCGCTATTGTTGCAGAACAAGACGGAGTTGCTGAAATTGAATACGAAGATGACGTTGCAAGATTGTTTATAGTAAACGAAAACGGCAGAGAAGAAATCAAATATCCGATTGAATCCAGCGTTATCGTTATGGATAAACAAAAAATCGTTAAAGGTCAGGCTCTAACTTCAGGTCCGCTTAACCCTCATGACGTTATCAGACTAAGAGGTGCAAATGCCGCTCAACAATATCTTGTAGATGAAGTACAAAGAGTATATCGTTCTCAAGGTGTTGAAATTGCTGATAAACACGTCGAAGTTATCGTTCGTCAGATGATTAAAAAGGTAAGAGTTGTTGACTCAGGTACAACAAAACTTCTTCCGGGCGAACTTGTTGAACTAAAAGAAATCGAAGCTCAAAACGCTGAAGTTGAAAAACAAGGCGGCGAAAAAGCTACTTATGAGGCACTTCTACTTGGTATTACAAAAGCTTCATTGAATACTGAAAGCTTCATCTCTGCTGCTTCTTTCCAAGAAACAACAAGAATCTTAACGGAAGCTGCCGTTGAAGGTAAAAAAGACCTATTAAGAGGTTTGAAAGAAAACGTTATTATTGGTCGTCTAATTCCTGCCGGTACAGGCTATTACCACTTAATCAACGCTAACGAAGAAAAAGAAAAAGAAGCACTAAAACGTGCTCAGCAGAAAAACCAAGCAAGAAAACCTTCTGCAATTTTAGAAGAAATTGAAGGTATGTTTGGCGCTCCTGATTTTACAATCGAATAATAAGCACAAAATAACAGATTTGCCCTCTAAAAATTAGGGGGCAAATTTTTATTGTTTTATGTTTTATATTGATAAATAAAAAAAGGAAAAGCCGATGAATTATATTAACAACAATTATTCTACCCCATTTAGAGCAAGCATTAGCACCCCTGTTGCAAGACAATGTATAAGAAAATTTATTAGCGAAGAAGGTAAAGAAGTTGCGGATGTAATTTTAAACAAAGGCAGAGCAATTCTACCTGACGGCTCTTTTTTTAGCGGCGTAATGGAAACCGTTAACAAAAAAGGTGATAAAATTTCCATAAAATATGCAGACGGTTTTATGCAAGAATCTGATATAAACGGTAATTTTTATAAAACATACGAAGTTTTGAAGGAATTACCGACATATATCAAAAAAGACATTGCGCGCTATACACGTAATGAAGGTGTAAAAATAAACCAATTTGGCGATAATGGTCTAGTTGGTGTGCACAGACATCTTTTTGATGAGCAAGGCAGAGTAAAACGCATTGTTAGCCAAAAAGTCGCAGGAGAGTATGGAGCTGTTGATATTAAAGGTGGCAAAATTGTCTCTAATTCACTACTAAAGGGTCTCAATCTGCAATCTCAAGTTTATGATCAAAATGGCAGATTGACAAAAACCATAACTACCGACGGGCCTTTAACTTTTATTAAAGAATATTTGCCAAACGGCGCAAAAAGAGAAGTTGGCTCAAGAGTTTTATATGATATTGTGGGTACGCCTGCATCTGCCATAAAAAGTGTCCAACCTAAAGTTGTAAGATATTACAGTGTCGATTCAGATACTCCAAACAGGGTTATTAATGTTGGTTTTAAAGATTTAAAACATGTACTTACAGATACAACTATACTGCCTGATGGCAAAACAAAAACTTTAAAAATAGAAATGCCTGTCGGCAAACTTAAAGACAGTGCAAGCAAATATACTATTTTTACTTTAGAAGAAAATAATGAAGTTATTTCTCAAGCCGTAATCAGCGAAAGTGGCCAAAATGTCGGCTATAATATTTCAAGAAAAAAAATGCCCGAGTTGAAAAAAGCTGCAAATGAAGCATATGAAGCTGCTTTTGAGGCAGGGCTTGACTTCAATTTAGACAAACTTGCACAATGTTTGTCAAAAATATTAGTTTTCTAATTGCCAAAAAGTTTATTTTATATAATTATTTTTAATGTTAAAATAATTATATAAAATTATTGGGAGTTAGTATGCTTAAAAAAATCATAATGAGTTTTATTTGCACTTTGGTCTTAACGCTTGGTGCTTATGCCAATGAATTAAGTGATGTGCAAACATTCTTTAACAATTTTGTAAATGCGTCAAACACTTATTCTACGACTTTGCCTGATTATTATGTGCAAAATGCAAAAATTATAAGGGTAGTTCATAAACCTGACGGAACAAAACAAAGTGTTGTAATACCTTTTGAAAGATACCTTCAAGAGCTTAAAAAAGGTGCTGCACTAGCAAGAACAGTTGGCTATAAAAACCGTTATGTTAATCAAAAAATAACAAAAGTTGGAAACGATTACAAAGTCAGCGCAACAAGAATTCCACGTAACGATAAATCCGGACTCGAGGCTTATTTTATAATTACAAAAACTAAATCCGGTTATAAAATAAAAGAAGAATCTATGGGTACAACCGTTCAAAGATTTTTAAATGCTAAATAAATTAAAAGCCGCTTATTAAGCGGCTTTTTTTAGTCTTGTCTGTTGCTTGAACTTGTTACTTGCGAGTTTTGATATTGCATATCCTGAAGATATTGCTGGCCGTTCATAACAACTTGATAAAGCTGTTTTAAATCGTTTTCAAGTTTGTTTAAAACTTCTTGTGCGTATTGCTGAGCACCTTCTTTGATTTTTATTGCTTCTTCTTGAGCGGCAAGACGAGCACTTTCAGCTTCGTTAAATGCTTTCATTTTAATTGCTTCGCATTCTTCAATAACTTGTTCTCTAATTTCTCTTGCGCGTTCTTCAACCGCTTTATTTAAACTTGATTCATTCAAAAATCTGTGTCTTTCATTTTCCGCATCGGCTATAATGCGCTCTGCTTTCATTTTCGCATCTTGAATTATGTCTTCTTTTTTTCTTAAGATAACATGTGCATCTCTGATTTCATTTGAAATAGCATCCGGAAAACTTGAAATAATTCTTGATAATTCCTGACTTTTAACTACAATCAGAGGGGGCAGAATATGAAAACCTGTTTCCCAAAGCTGATTTAGCCTGTCTATTAAATCATACATTTTTTCTTCTGAAGGAGACATTTTATTTTAATTACCTTTCTTTTGCTTTTGTAAATATTCTACCACACTTTTTGGAACAAATTTTGATACATCTGTACCAAAATCTGATAATTCTTTTACAATACTTGATGAAATAAAGTTATATTTTGGTTTTGTTGTTAAAAAAACAGTATCTATATCAGGCGCAATGGCTGAATTTGTTTGACATAGTTGCAGTTCGTATTCAAAATCACTTACCGCTCTTAAGCCTCTTATTAAAAAACGTGCCCCTTTTGATTGCGCGTATTCTATTGTAAGACCTTCAAAACTGTCTACTTCAACGTTTTTGAGTTCTGTTGTGCTTTCTTTAATCAATTTTACCCTGTCTTCTACAGGTAAAAAAGATTTTTTTGATGAATTTTTAAGCACTGCAATAATAACCCTATCAAACATTTTGGACGCTCTCTCCAATACATCCAAATGACCTTTTGTAATGGGGTCAAAGCTTCCGGGGTAAATTGCGGTTCTTTGATTTTGTGATTTACTTTCCACATGGATATTATATTTTAAAAATTTTTATGTTCAAATGCTATTTCCGCCTTATCAGGTTTTGTAAATTTTTTGTTACATTTTTTTCCCAATGTCAATTTTTTACCTTTACAAACTTTATAAAATAGCGCAAGGAGTATGAAATGATAAATAAGATTTCAAGTGTTTCAAATGTTGTAAGACAAACAAAATTTAACCCTCAAACAAATGTTAAAAACAGTGTTTCTTCGCCTTACAGCTATAGCGAATTCGCAACTTTGCCTTTAGGTAATATCTACGGGGCAAAAATTAACTTTTCCGGCAGAAAAAAAAGAACTGCAAAAACAAATCCTGCTCAAGAGCTTTTCTTGCAAGCTTCGAAAAATCAAAAACCAAGTGTTGACAGGTGGACGCTTGAACATTTGTATTATGGCGTAAATCGTCCTGACAAAAAATGGGTTGGCGGGGTTGAGCCGAGAGAAGTTTTAAACAGAAATCTTAAAGATGCAATAAATTCAGTACTTACGCTTGTATATGACGAAAATATTCCAAATAAAATACCTTGCAATATTAAAACTCCAAACTATGGAGATAACTGGGGCAGACATGCTAATTATATTGAAATAAACAATCGCGCACTTGGTGAAATGTATGGTGATAGAACAAGCAGCTCTATTTTAGGTGCAATTAAATTACTCCCTCTAATTCCCCCATCACATGACAAATGGGCGAATTGCCTTTTGGTATCGCAGCTTTATCCCAACATTTGGGGAGACGGTTGGAATAATAACGGAGAAAACTCCCTCTACGGTATCAAACTTGAATACGAACGCGCCTCTGATAACATAGGCTGGGTAAAAGTGGGCAACAAGGTTTTCACGCCTGAAGAACAAATTAAAGCGTTTAATGACCTTGCCCATTTGCGCGGTTTTAAAACTTCTTTTAGAATGCTTATTTCTGAAGATCAAATTAAACTCGGTGATTCAGGACAATTCAGATGGAATAACCCTGAGCATGTTGAAGCTTTTATAATTGCTTGTTGTAAAGGTATTGAACTTGGTTTTGATGGCATTTTCTTTGACTCCCTAAAACATGTTGGCGGCTATGACTGGGGTCATTACGCAGGAGTTGGCGCAGTACCGAGTTATGATCAAATGGCGTATATTTTAGCTGAAGTCAGAAAACGTACAGGCAGAAGCGATATAAGCTTTTCGGGTGAAAAAGCCGAGGGCGATTCTATGCGATACAAAAACATGGGTGTTACCGCAGGTGCAAGCCAAATGAGTGTTAATAGCGTGGATGAAGTTAAAAACTCAGCTCACTCTCAAGCTTGGTGCCATGATTTTGCTTGGGGCCCTGTTGTGTCGGATGATAACGACGAGGGTTTAATTTGCTATAGTGACAGGTTAAACAAAATAAACTCATCACTTTTCGGATATGATAGTGTTGAAGAAAAACTGCCGTCTTTTATGCAAATGCATGACTTATTCCCGCTTAATTACAGTACAAATACGCATGATTTAATGATGGAAAACAGAAATTTTTCAACAGACGGTACTCCAAAAAGCCATTATGACAACCTTTTTGCCTCAGGCGCGGTTGAGAGAAAATACAGAAATCAGGTCAGTGAAAAATTTGCATGGGCATACAACCATAACCCCAATTAAACCATGACTTTTTTAAAAAAATCATTAATTTGTATGAAAAATTAAACTTATTTCAATGTTTAATTGAAGTAAGAAGGTTTAGTGTCCGTAATCCCTTGTAGGGAGGTAATTTTTCATACAATGTTCAATCCTAAAATTCAATCTTACATAAATTCAAGCGGCGAAGCTCAAGCAAGACAGCGCGCCCAACAGTTGAATTCATACATTGATACACTGTATCCAAAAGCTGTTGAAAATTCTGAAAATACAACAGTCAGACCTTTTAATGAAGTATTAAAGGTTACAAAAGATGAAACAACGCCTGTGTTTTCAGTGGATAAACCCCCTGAGATTCCTTTTGGCTCGCTTTCAAGAAAAATAAAATATACAAAAGACGAGATATTGGATTTAATAGATAGAACAGCCAGAAAGTATGGCATAGATGAAAAGCTTGTAAGAGCCTTGGTTAAGCAAGAATCAGGTTTTAACCCTAACGCTAAATCTCATGCAGGTGCTTTAGGTCTAATGCAGCTTATGCCCTCAACTGCTGCGGGTTTAGGTGTTAAAAATCCTCTTGATCCCGTTCAAAATGTTGAAGGCGGTGTTAAGTATTTAAAATCAATGCTTGACAGATTTAACGGCAATACTATTTTAGCCCTTGCGGCATATAATGCGGGCCCTAACGCCGTTAAAAAATATAACGGAGTACCACCTTATAAAGAAACACAAAATTACGTTCGTTCAATTTTAAGCCAATACCTATAAAAAAAGGATATAATTATGGAAAACGGAATTGCACCAAAAATTAATTTATTTGAAAGAATGGAGTTTTCAAAGCTTGATGCGCCGGGGACTATGAAGTCTGCGCGTTTGGATGATATTGAAAAGCCAGAAACAACTGATTTTAACGGAGTTTTAACAGGACTTGTAGAACAATTAAACCAAACAGTAAATGCGCCCGAGCAGTTAACTCAAGATGCTATGTTGGGTAAGGCAGATGTTCATGATGTTATGGCAGCTATTGCAAAATCAGAAATTAATGTAAACATTGCAACGACAGTATTGGGAAAAGTCGTCCAAACGTATGAAAAAATCATGCAAATTCAGATATAGCGTTAACTATTAATAAAATTAATAGTATAATTAATTGTGTAGTACTATCACCTGTTGTATAAAGTTATG
>CALUYC010000131.1 GCA_944324895.1 Candidatus Gastranaerophilales bacterium | reverse complement strand
ATTTGCAATGCCTGTAATTGTATTTGTTGCACCAGGGCCTGATGTTACAAGAGCAACACCGGGACGACCCGACACGCGAGCGTAACCTTCTGCGGCATGGATTGCAGCTTGTTCATGTCGAACAAGGTAATGCTTGATTTTATCTTGATTGTATAGTGCTTCATATATATTTAAAATGACACCGCCGGGATAACCAAAAATTTCGTCTACACCTTCTGCAACAAGGGATTTAAGGAATATCTCCGCACCTGTGAACATTTCTTTAGCCATGCTTTTTCTCCATTAGTTTTTGGTATAATTGCATTATACTATGAAAAAATAAGTCGGCGAATTTTTTTATATGAAAAATTTTAAAATAACGGGAGATTTAACAGGAGGACTCTTAGGAGCAGTAATTGCATTGCCTCAAGCTCTTGCTTTTGGCGTTGCAATAGGCGTTGGAGCCGCAAGCGGCTTATGGGGGGCAGTTATATTATGCTTTATTGTAGGTGTATTTGGCTGCAACCAACCACTATTATCAGGCCCCACAGGCCCTGCAGCCATTGTAACCGCATCAGCACTTGCAACCCTTTCCGGCAAACCCGAAGCACTTTTTGCAGTCATTTTCCTTTCAGGAATTTTTCAGATAATAATTTCCCGCACAAAATTAACCGACATTGTTAAATATATTCCATATCCTGTTATTTCAGGTTTTATGAATGCTGTCGGTACAATTCTGATTATTTTACAAATTAGCCCGTTTTTGGGCAATAAATCTATGGCCACTCCGCTTTTGGCACTAAAAAATCTTTCAATCTCCCTTTTTTGCATTAATGAAGATGCCCTTGTAATTGGGCTATTAACACTTGCAATAATTTTTTGGACACCCAAAAAAATTACAAACATAATTCCCTCGCAAATCTTGGCACTTGTAGTTTCAACCATTGCTGCGATTTTATTTAATATGGATTTACCGACGGTACAAGGCGTTAGTGCACATCTACCTCAAATTGTTTGGGCAGATTTTTCAAACCTTAAAACACTTATTATACCCGCTTTAATTATTGCAATAGTGTGTTCATCCGAAAGTCTTTTGACAAATTTAGTTGTTGATACACTAACTAAAACAAGTTGCAACACAAACAGAATGATACTTTCACAAGGTATAGGCAATCTTGTTTGTTCGCTATTTGGTTCAATCCCAGGTTCGGGCGCTACAATGCGTTCTGCTGCAGCCATAAAAGCAGGCGGAACAACAAGGCTTTGTGCAATAGTTTGCGCGACAATTTTACTTTTAATTATTTTATTTGCAAGCGATTTTGCCAATAAAATTCCACTAAGTGCTCTTGCTGCAGTGCTATTTAAAGTAGGGTTTGATATTGTTGATACAAAGTTATTAAAAATAGTTAAATATGCACCAAAACAAGACTTGTTTGTTATGATTACGGTCTTTTTGCTCACAATATTCTACGACATAATTATAGCAGTGAGTACAGGAATTGTGCTAAGTGCGTTGATTTTTGCAAAACAACTCGCAGATAAAACAAATGTAAAATTTAAAGATATTAACGATAAACACATTATTGAACTTGAGAAAAAACTACAGGATGAAACTGGCTACAAAATAAGAGTGGTGCATATTTTAGGTGAATTATTCTTCGGAAGCGCAACACAAATTATTTCTCATTTTGAAGAAATTTTGGGAACAAAATATCTCATAATTTGTTATGAGTCTGAAAATACTTTTGATATAAGTGCAATTTTTGCCCTTGAGGACATAATAACAAGATTAAAATCTCAAAATATAATTCCACATCTTGTTATAAAAAACGAACAAATTTTTGAACAGTTGGAAAAATTAAATATAGCAGAGCAAATTGGAAAAGAAAATATATTCTATAAAGAGGAAGACGCAATAGAGCATGCAAAAAATCTTCTTAAAATAAAAGTAATTAAAAAGCGCAAGTGATATAGTCCAAAGGGGGATAAATTTTAAAGTCGTTTTGTATAACTTTTTTTAAAAGAAAGGAAGCAAAATGACAAATAAACTTGATATTTTTAAATGCAATGTTTGCGGCAACATTGTTGAAGTTGTACTATCAGGCGGCGGCGAACTTGTTTGCTGTAACGAACCTATGGAGTTGCTTAAGGCAAAAACTACTGACAGTGCATCTGAAAAACATGTGCCTTTTTTAGAGGAAAATGGTGAAGAAAAAATTGTCCGCATAGGTTCAACCCCACACCCCATGGAAGAAGGGCATTATATTCAATTCATTGAAGTAATTTCAAAAGACCACAAATGGGTTAAGAGGAAATATCTAAACCCTAATGAACAGCCTGAAATGAAGTTTAGATGCAAATGCGAAAATAAATTTGACGCATTTGGGCACTGCAATTTGCATGGTCTATGGGTAAACAAATTTGAAGGGGAAAAATAAAATGGAAAATAAAATAAACGAACTTTTAAACCAACAAATAAATTTTGAATTTTACAGTGCATACTTGTATCTTGCTATGTCAACTTATTTCAGTGAAATAAATATGGACGGATTTGCAAAATTTATGAAAAATCAAGCAAAAGAAGAACTTGAACATGCGCAAAAAATTTATGATTATCTTCTTTTAAGAAACGAAAAAATAACATACCAAAGAATAGAAGCACCAGATACAGACTGGGTAAATGCCCAAGATGTTTTAGATGAAGCCATAGAGCATGAAAAAATGATAAGTTCAAAAATTCATGAACTATACAAAACAGCAAAAGAAAAAGATGACTTTGCAACAATGAATTTCTTAAATTGGTTTGTTGAAGAACAATTAGAGGAAGAAGAAAAATTCAGAATTCTACAAGAGAAAATAAAGGCATTTGACGAGTGCAGTTGCACTCTTGAAGCTATGGACAGAGAACTTAATAAAGACCAATAAGGGAGATAATATCTCCCTTATTTAATTTTTTTTGCACAAAACTCTTTTATAGAACAAATGTCACATAATGGGCGCTTGGGTTTACAGATATTTTGCCCATGGGTTACAAGCAGCGTGTTAAAGTCAATCCAGTATTTTTTTGGAAGCTTATCCCTAAGTGCAAATTCAGTTTCATCAGGATTTTTTGTACTAACATAACCTAAACGATTTGAAATTCGATGCACATGGACATCCACACATATTGCGGGTTTAGCAAAACCTTTTGTTAAGACTAAATTAGCTGTTTTTCTGCCAACGCCCTTAAATTTTATTAATTCTTCAATAGTGTCAGGCACTTTAGAGTTATGTTTTTCTACAATTTCGCGCGATAGGTCTATAATCTGACGCGCTTTGTTTTGATAAAACCCAACAGGATAAATAGCTTTGCAAAGAGCGTCAAAGTCAATTTTCATAATCTCTTGCGGAGTTTTTCCAAGTTCAAGCATACGCATGGCTGCAGGATAAGTTGTTTTATCATTTGTCCTTAAACTTAAAATACAACAAATTAAAACAAGATAAGGATTATCGACATGCTCCATAAACTCGACGAATTCGGTTCTTTTTACCGCATGGGTTTTATTATCGTTTTTTAAATTTTTTATAACTTTATCTATATCCATTTTGGCAACTTGCATATAATATCGGTTATGATTATAATACGTAAAAAAGGAGAAAACAAACTATGAGCAATGCTAAAGATATAAGCGATGCAACTTTTGAAGCAGAAGTTTTAAAAAGCGAAAACCTTACACTTGTTGACTTTTGGGCACCATGGTGTGGGCCATGCAGAAAGATGGGTCCGCTTTTAGATGAAATAGCATCTGAATTTGAAGGCAAATTAAAAGTTGTAAAAATCAATACCGATGAAAACTTAAAAACTGCAAAAGAATACCAAATAAGCGGTTTGCCAAGCCTGCTATTGTTTAAAAATGGTGAAGCTAAAGAAGTTATGGTTGGCTTAATGCCAAAATCAGCAATTATTTCAAATATTGAAAAACTTTTATAAAATTAACGCCTCCTAAAGGAGGCGTTTTTATTATTTTAAAAATGTACTTTTATAATTCGGGATTTTGAATTCTCTCTTGTCTTCATTTTCGCGAGCAAATTTTTCATACACATCAAGAGATTTTTCCTTAGCAGTGTCCACATAGTCTTGATTTAGATATTTTTTGTATGTATCATTTAAATCCCCACTGTAATTACCCAATGTTTTTGCAAAGTTGCTGAGCTCGCAGAGGTTTGCACCACCTGAATAGGCTTTTGTTTTGGCATCTGTACCTGAGGGCCTTATTTCAACAAATTTATCTTCAAAATCAAGATATGTGCCGTCACCTACAAATTTAACATCTAAAAGCTTAGAAAAATCGAGATTTTTAAATGTAGAAGATAGGATTTCTTTTATATTTTCAAGGCTAACTTTGTTTTCATATTTTGCAATCGCAAGGGCAAGATAAAAAATATCATTTTTTGTTCTTAGACCTTCGCCAATAAGTTTAGCCTCTTTTAGTTTTTCAATGTTGGGTTCAGACTCGTTATAATAAGCAATGTCTTCTCTTACATCAAACTTTGCAACAATGTTATTTTGCGTATAGACATAATCTAGGTGCTCCCAAAGAGGCACTTTTAAACTTGCAACAAGCGCAGAAGTAACAATAATTGCTTCTGTAGCACTTTTTTCTCTCATAGCAAGAGCACATCTACCCCCAAGGGATTTTATTAATTCTTCAGAGCCGATAATCATACCGCCTGATTCTTCACCTCCAAAAATCATTCTTGGTGAATCACCTAAAAAGACTGTTTTTCCAAAAATATCGGTAATTTTAATATCTTGAACACCTTTTTCAATTTGGTATTCAATTTTTTTTGTTGCATTTGCAATTTCTTTAAAGCCGACAGGAGTATTAATTACCTCTATACCGTTATTTTTAGCCCACTCATCCCATGTTTTTGAACTTGCGGTTGTTTTGATGATAAAACGTTTGTGTTTATCAAAAGTACCGTTTTGTTTTAACAAATGAGTCCAAAAATCCATTATCATTAAAAATGCCTGATTAGCGCTAAAAACACACAATATTCGCGTATCGTCAAGTTTTACGGTATCAACACCAACTGCCCTTACTTTGTCAATATTTTTAATATCTTCAATTTGGACAACACTCAGACGATCATGGTCAGGATCCGTTACAAGACAAACAGTACCTATAGGGTAATTTTTTAGTTTTTCATCATATTTTAAAGTTTCAATAACAGGGAAATATTCCTTACCGTCTTTGTTTTTTGCGACAACAGTGATATCAAGTGACCAGTCATAAAATTTACCGTCTTTTACATCTTTTCCAATAGAGTGGAAAAACGGATCTTCCTTAGTATTTAGCCACACAAAATTATCCGCAATACCTAATTTATTTAGAATTTTGCTTAAAGTATTGTACGCAGCACCACCAACGGCATCAATAACGATTTTTTTATCAAATTTTTTAATAAGTTCGATATTATTTTGATTTGCAACACCGTTTTTTAAATATTCAACATATAAGTCAACACCGTTGTTAAGTCTTGCCATTGTTTTTTCATCGATTAAATCATTTTGTGAGGCTTCAAATTCAATTTTATACTCGCCGCTTTTTTCAACAGTTTCAAGAATTTGTTCAATTTTACCAACGAACTCCATGCTCTCGTCGGGCAAAAATTGTGAACCTTGATTGTTTAAATCTTTTGTAGCATTTTTAACGCTTATACCATGAGAACTTGTAATGTATTCTCCACCAACCAAATCAAGCTTAAATGCCAAAAAGGAAGCAAGCCAAATAGGTATTGTTTGTCTTTCTTGCGGTACTAGAGTTCTAATTCCTAAGGCACTTTGAATACGTGCAATAATATCAAGATAAGTTTTTGAATTATATCTTACCTCGCATCCTGCAAGCTTTATAAGCTCATCGTTTGGATATTTTTCCTTTAGGACAAGAGCCTTTGCAAGCGTTGCAAGTGTTATGCCGATTGTATTAATAGGAAACCTTGTATCATGAGGGTATAAAACATTTTGTGGGCCCCTAATTCCTGCTGTTGAAACCATTGCTTCTTTTTTATACGCTTCAAACCATTTTTTCAGTTCAAGTTTTTCAACAGTTTCTTTTGTAAGCACAAAAGCAAATTTGTTTTTATCATCATAATTAAAAATTTTATCTTTTTTTATTTCATCAGGTGTATTGCTCTCTACACCTTCAAGCAGCATTTTTTCAAGCTGTGAGGGATTTTCTTTGCTCATAAAAACTCCTTATAAAGTTAATGCATCTTGAAATTATTTTAACATAAAATTTATTTTATGCTTTTTTGGCCTTTTTCTTTTGCTCGTCCTGAGCCTTTTGGGAAATTGTCTTTTTGCCGGTTAATTTAGACATAAAGCGGAAATATTTACCCCAGAAATCGTCTCTTTCAAGATTTTGTCTGTCATGTTCTTCAATTTGAGCACGAGTCATTTTATGCGTCGGCACACCTATTGATTTACGTATCAAGTTTTCATTTGTAAATTCTGTAGCAGCGGCAACCGCACCAGCGCCTATTAAGCTGCCATGGTAAGCAGATTCAAATACTGAGTTAAATAAGTTCATAAGCAACGAGTTGAAGAAGAAGTTGGACACCTTGTGCATAACTCTTTCTTTGGCAACAGCATTTGCACCTTCAACATCTTTGCCTTGAGAAGTTATCAAAACTTCGTTTCTGTAATCGTTTACAAAGAAATAACTTGCAATTAACGTAACAAACGGTCTTGAAATTGCTGCAAGAGAAGAATTTTTGTACGCTGACTTGCCGGTTTTATTTTCAACAGCAATTAAAACTTTTCTTTTTATGAAATTGTCAAATTCTTCATTTGTTATTTCTTTAGACTTTAATTTTTTCATAGCCTTGTCAAAAACTTTATAAAGACCTATTATGTCTTGAGAAACAATTTTTGATGATTCATCCGAAGAACCTTGCACAAAAGCGGCTTGAAGTGTTTTAACAGGAAGTCTTATTGCACCCCACAAAAATCCAAAAGGATAAGTGATTGCTTTAATAAGAGGTGCAATTACTTTTTTATCAACCTTTCCTAATTTTATAAATGCAACATCTTTACCGTTAATATTTTTGATTATTTCTGTATATTGGTCGTCATTATAAATAGCATCATAGAATTTATCCGCATATTCTCTCATGCCATATTTGTTTTTAATATGCTCAAGCATAACTTTTATATTTTCGCTCGGAACCAAAAAGTCTCGTTTTGTAAGCATATTATATCCGTCATTCATGCCATCAAAGACAGATTTCAAGAAATTATTAAATTTCGCATTTCTGCATCTTGCAAAACTAACGCCCAAACCTGCAAACAGGCAAACTACAGCTGCAATAGCTATATTTTTAATACTCAATAGCGAGTTTTCTGATTTTACCTCGTTTGTATCCGAGCCCATAAATTTTGTCTCTTTGGATTTTTCATTCACACTTAAATATTTTGCAAAAGAATTATATACACTTGGCAATTCTTCAACAAGCAAACTTTGTCCCTTGTTTTGAGTTTGCTCGTTATGCTGTTTCTTAGCTTCTTTTTCATGTTTATGATAGGCAAAATCTTTTGCTTCGTCAGGTTTCAAAGGACGCAAGGGCATGCCGTTTAACAATCTTGACAGTATTTCAGACACCAAAGTAGTTCCGGCTATTGTAAACAAGGCAAAATACTTATTTGCATTTGCATATTTAGATAATGCACCCAAAGTTAAGAAAGTCATACCGGCACTCATTAGTATTCTTGAGCTTTCTTGTTTAAAACGTTTCTTTTGGGATTTTTTGGCCAGCGCATCATCATCATTTTGCATTCTTGAAATATTGTAGAAATCAATACCTGCCATAGTTGCGCTCACCATACCGGTGCAAATTCTGTTTATTGTTCTTTCGTCTGCAGTTTTATAATTGCCCTTTACATTACTTGCAGCATGGATCAGATTATCTAAAATTATTTGCGGCGTATCGCAAGTAGTGACAGGGGGTCTTTTAAAACCTTTTTCAATAATATGTCTTGATAGTTCATCTTTTACTTTATTTGCAGTTTTTTCATTTTTTGCAATATCCGAAAATGCGCCCTGCATAATACAAAATAAATCCTCTGCATTAACAGAGTTCATTCTGTTTGATAAAATATCAGATTTTAGTGCTCTTGAAGCAAACTCAGAAACGGCAGGAACCTTTTTAAATTCCGACATACCATTTAATGCCCAACAGGCAATATCAAGCCACATATTCTTAAACGGATAAAGAGCACTTTTTAAAAATTTTGGCACTATACCGTCTTCTACAAATGTTACGCCACCTTTATTGTCGAAGACAATTCTTTTTTCAAAGTCAAAAACCTTACTTGAAAGACCTCGAAGTTCATCTTCCATTTTCGTAAACTCATCGCCAAATAAAGTATCCAACTTAGTTTTTCGTATACTGTAATTACTAAAATGCGAAGCACTTTTTGTCAGTTTATCGCTAAAATCTGATAGTATAGCGCCGATACCACAGAAATTAACGTCTTTACTGCCATTATTTACATTATTACGATAATTACCCGACAGGTTAATATTTTGGACTTTGAGTTTCATTTTTACTCTTGTATTATCTGCTCGTACGTACAAATATATTTTACATTAATAAACTCGTACACTCCAACTTATAAAACATGTAAAGAAATGAATTTGCTGTTTTTAAAAGAAATTTATATTTTTGTAAAAAATTTGTCTGAAAACCACAAATAAATTATTCTGTAAGTATGGAAACTTGTGGGAAAATTGTACTTGTAGATGATGAAGTAATGGTAACAAAGACACTTTCAACCCTACTTAAGCTTGAAGGGTTAAAAGATGCCATCGCCTTTAACGATCCTCTTGAAGCTTTGGATTATCTGAAAGATAATCCATGCGAGCTTATAATTTCAGATTTTATTATGCCAAAAATGGAAGGTATAGAATTTTTATCCCATGCCAAAAAGTTACCTGCCCAAGAAGACACAACACAAATACTTTTAACAGGTTATGCCGATAAAGAAAATGCAATCAAAGCCATAAATGAAGTAGGAATTTTTAAATATATTGAAAAACCTTGGAATAACGATGATTTGATCCTAAACATTAAAAACGCGATTGAGCGCACGAACCTAAAAAGAGCACTTAAAGAAAAAATAATTCAACTAAAAAAAGCAAACGATGAACTTGAAGAATACTCAAAAAACCTTGAAGCACTAGTTCAAAAAAGGTCAAAAGAGCTTTATGAAAGCCGCGAAAAATTAAATGCGATTTTTTCTAATTGTGCTGACGGCATTGTTACCTTTAAAAAAGATTTTATGATAAACTCGCTCAACCATGCCGCATGCGAACTTTTTGGAACCAGTGAAAAAGAAATCATTAATAAAAACTTTTTTGAACTTCTTATAAATGAAAAAAATCAAAAATTTGAAAATCCGTTTAAAGCAAAAGAACCAATATTTCTGAGGGATTTTAGTTTGGTAAATTATAAAAACAACTCAAAAATTCCAATAGAAATAAGTCTTGCAAAAATAGAAAATGACAAAGATTCTCTTATAGTAGCGGTTATAAGAAACGTATCTTACCAAAAAGAAAATGAAAGACTGCGTGACGATTTTATAGCAACGCTGACGCATGACTTAAGAACTCCGCTATTAGCAGCAATAAGCGGGTTGGATTTTATTTTAAAAGGAACATTAGGAGAAATAAGCGAAAAACAACGAGAACTAATTTTTGCAATGAAAAAAAGCAACGAAGATATGCTGGGGCTTACGAACGCTTTGCTTGAAGTTTACAGGTACGAAGCCGGCAAAATATTTTTATGCAAAACAAGATTTTGTGTAAACGAACTTGTTAAAGAATGCGCAAAAGAGCTTGATATGCTTTTCAAGCAAAACAATACCAAAATATCTTTTGATTTTGAAAATGAAGAATTGTATATAAATGCAGATAAAAACGAGATTAGAAGAGTAATTTCAAACTTACTGGGAAATGCCATAAAACATGGTGGAGAAAACACAGAAGTCACCGTAATTACCAAAAAAATCGGTAAAGATGCCCAAATAAGCGTCAAGGACAATGGTACAGGTTTAAGCGAAGAAGACCAGAAAAAACTTTTTAAGAGATTTTCACAAGGAACCAGCAAAAAACGTTCTTGCTCAACAGGCTTAGGGCTCTACCTTTCAAGGAGAATTGTTGAGGCACACAATGGCTCCATATGGGTAGAAAGTGAACCCGACAAAGGTTCTACATTCACTTTTAATCTTAAAAATGCCGCACTGGAAGATAAGGTTTTATTATGAGTAAAGATAAAATAAAAATTTTAATTGTTGAAGATCACATGGTTGCAAGAATGGGTATTGCAATAGTTGTTGAAAACACCCCACAGTTTGAACTATTGGGGCAAGCACAGGATGGACAGGAAGGCGTTAATCTTGCACTAAAACTAAATCCTGACGTAATTTTAATGGACATAGGTTTACCCAAAATTGACGGAATTGAAGCCACAAGAAGGATTAAAGAAGCAGGTCTTAATTCATCCGTACTTATGTTTACCTCAAGAGACAGCAACGAAGATGTCTTTGCCGCCCTAAAAGCGGGAGCTGACGGCTACATAATGAAAGGCTCAAATGAACAAACTTTAATTAATGCCATTGAAGCTGTAAGTCAAAAAGCCGGCTGGCTTGACCCGCAAATAGCAAGAATTGTCCTATCAGGGATAAACGAGCAAAAAGAACAAAATCAAAACGACAAAACAAAAGTTGCAAATAATAAATACGGTCTTACAAAGAAAGAATTAGAGGTGTTGGCACTAATTGTAGAAGGACTTTCAAATCAAGAAATAGCCCAAAGGCTTGTAGTAACCCTTTCTACTACAAAAGCACATGTTCACAGCATTCTGCAAAAACTTTATCTTTCAGATAGAACAAAAGCCGCTGTTACAGCTCTTAAAGAAGGTCTTGTTCAAAGATGAAAAAACGCCTTATTACACTTGTTTTGTTAATTGCCACATCATCAATGCAAAGTGCTTTTGCTTTCAAACTGCACAATCCTTTTTCAAAAAAAAGCAAACAAGAAGCCGAAAAAATGGTTCAAACTAGAGAAGAATGGGAAGAGAAAGCAAAAAATGTAAACTTAGAGGACAGAAAAATCTCCCCCTATCAAAGACCGCAGGATAAAGATTTCAAACCGAAAACGCCACCTTCTGTTAAATTTGTAAAATACAATGTAACAGCAGGCAACAGAGAAGTAAGTTTCTCAAAAATCAAAAAAGAACTCGACATTAAAAGCCAAGGCGTTTTTGACAGAAATTTAAGGTATATGGCATATGGACAATACTACTATTCGCCTTCATACGATCAAATCTCAAGCGAAATATATGTACAAAAACTAAAAAACGGCATAACCAAAATGAGAAAAGCTCTTGATGCCAATGTGTTAAATGCCAAAAGTACCCTCGCAATATCAAGCGGAGATAAAGAATTAAGAAAAAATCTTTTCTCAACACTAACTATTGTAGATTTTTCATCGGACTCTAAAAAACTACTCGTAAAAGAAAAAATAGGCTCAAGCATTGAAGGTATTTTTAGAAACTACGTTTGGGTTTACTATATGGAAGGGGACGAAGCCCAATGGTTTGCAATAAAGTTTAATAATTTAAACGAAACAATTAAAAAATACCACGCCAAAACAGGACTCGCTTTGGATAACTACAGGTGGGATATTAAACCCTTAGGTTTTAGCAAAAATGAACCCGAGATTGTTGTAGTAGAAGCCTTTGCTTGGGACAAAGATAAAAAACAGGTGTTTCTGGGACTGTGGGGCATAGACTGTTATAACGCCTCAGTAAAATTAATATCAAATACACCAACACCCGTTGAAATTTCCGCAAATGGCGTTATTGTAAAAGAATTTTTGCCATAGACACTGTTGAAAAGTTAAAAAATGTGCTATAATTATAGTAGTTGGAAGGGCAAGCGGTAAGATGATTGATGTTAGAAATTATCCTTTTTTAGGTCAAAGAAACCAAAAAAAAGAGTTGGAACAACTTAAAAAAGACAACTACAGCAGGATATACTCTCATGAAGCTGCACATAAAGCTGCTGCGGGTTCATTGGGCGGTCCCATTGTTATTGAATACAATCCGCAAGGCATCCCTGTAAGCGGACATGTAAGCATCAGAATTCCAACACTAAATAAATCTAATCCTGACGAGACCATATCTCAAGCAAAACAAGTAAGAAGAGCGGCTCTTGCACCCGGTTCAGACTTATCTGATGCAGATTTAAATGTTGCAAGACAAGCACAAAGTATTTTAAGTGAAGCACAACAATACAAACGAGATAGCTCTAAAAAAGGCGAAAATCTCGATTTAGTGGGTTGATTATTTTTTTGAAAAAACAGGCGGTGTTTGGATATAATTTGCCTTGAGTTTTGCGCGTGAAAACTCCTCGCTCATATTATTTGAGGCTGATAATTTGTCCATACCAATTTCGTACATGGCTTTTTCAAGAGGATAATTTTCCTGTTCAAAATTTATAAAACGACAATTTTGGTATGCGCAAAAATCATTATATGAGCTTGTATCGCAAATAACTGTGCGATTTTTTATTTTTTCTTCGACTTTATCTTTTAATATAAGCTCTATTGTGCCATTATCATAAAAATAATACATAAGCCTTCTTGCGTCTAAAAGTACAACGGCATCATTGTCTTTGCTTGCATATTTTAAAATTTCACATGAATTTAGCCCTGCTACAGGCAAATCAAGCTCCAATGCCATAACTTTAGCAACACTTAAACCGGCACGAATACCTGTAAAACTACCGGGGCCACAGTTTGTGACGATAGCATCGAGATTATATAGTGAAAAATCAAGCTCTTTACACATTCTCTTAATCTCAGGTATAAGATAAGCGCTATGATAATTTCTTTCATCACTCTTTATTTGACGCGATAAAAAAATATCGTTATTATTAAGCGAAATATAAGTTTTATCTAAAGATGTATCAAAACACAGTAAATTCATCAATTTGCCTCAAAATCTTTTATTATATTTTCAACAAAAGTTGCATTTTGCTCTCCGTACGGCTCAAATTCAAAAATTCTTGTATCCCCGTCATCGCAATATTCAAGAATTTCAGGGTATATAATTTTAATATTTAGCCTGTTATAACTAAGTGCACCTTGAGAAAAATCTGCCCACTCAACAAAAGTCAATGTGCCGCGTTTTGAATAATCTGCAAGCTCTTGTTCAATGGTTCTAATTCCCTCGTTTTCCAAGCGATATAAGTCAAAATGATATATAGGCAGTTTATAGCCCAAATACTCGTTTAATATTACAAAACTTGGACTTGTAACTTTTTCTTTTACACCCAAAGATTTTAAAATATACCTTACAAAAGCGGTTTTACCGGCACCAATATCACCATAGAGTGATACAAAACACCCATCGTCAGATAAGTTTTTTGCAAATGCTTCTGCAAGTTTTTGTGTATCTTTTAAGTTTTTACAAACAATTTTCATAAATAAATTTTAACATAAATATACAATTACTAAAGTTTTAACTAAGTCATGCCGACCACTAAAGTACAAGGATATTAGTGTATATGGCAGAAAGGCGAAGTTGATGAACGAGTATTTAAATCATGAATACAATCCCGAAATGAGCGAGTTCAACCCAAGAAGTGCAGAGCTTGAAAATGAATTAAGAGAACTTGTACAAAGCGTAGAAAATCCAAAAATGTCGTTTTTTCAAGGCTTTATGAAAAAAATCATACTCCTATCCTCCGCACAAAACTAACTAAAATCCCCGAAAATTCGGGGATTTTTTAAAATAATTTTTTTCCACCCTGTTCGTGGAACTGTCCGCCTGCACAAACAAGCTCAATAACCTTTAGTAAAAACTCCCTTGGAGCATCAATAGGGCTAATTAAAAACTCCTGGTTGTCTTTATGCCTTATTGTCATAATAGAATTTTGCGACTTTTCCGCAGGTACATACAAAGAAGCTATCTCATTGTCCAAAAGGGCTTTCATTTGCGACTCGTAATCATCGGCACCTTTCATAATTAAATTATAATTGCCGTTAAGTGCAAATATTCTGCCGCAGAAAAGCGGAGCTCTACCTTCTTGCGGAAGTGCTTTCGGGGAAATATTAAAACGCGATGTAAAAGTAATTTTGTGCCACAAAATATTAACATAAGCAAGGGTTTGAGTGTTATCAACCTCACAGTACACATTTTGTGTCGGAATGTTTCTAATTTTAAAAGACTGTTTTAAATACTCAATAACAGATTGCATTGTGTCTATCATTTTTATAAACATTT
Organism: Candidatus Gastranaerophilales bacterium; assembly: GCA_944324895.1. Lineage (GTDB taxonomy): Bacteria > Cyanobacteriota > Vampirovibrionia > Gastranaerophilales > Gastranaerophilaceae > Galligastranaerophilus. The sequence continues at coordinate 12,112 of CALUYC010000131.1, read as the reverse complement.
CCTGAGTAAATTGACTTGACTGTTGAAAATCAAGAAATTGTTTATACATATAGACAGCCACAAGTCCGGCTCTCTCCTGCACTACTGAAGATTTCCTTACTTGAATATCAAGGTTATCGAGACTATCAAAATTATTTTGCAATTTGGTGCACCTTTTTTTGCTTAAAGGATATTTAAATGATATAACAAAAACGGGGATAATTATATATAAGAATAATATTATTCTTTACAATTTTGAATACAGGATTTATATTATTTTTTTAAAAATACGTGTATAATTAAAAAAGAGAGTACTTGAGGGCTTTATGGGAGTTAACAATAATTCCAAACAATACTTGGAAGATTTTAAAATTTATTTGAAAAGTGAAAAAAACTTTTCCTCTCATACTATACGTGCCTACACAAGTGATGTTTACACGTTTTTGATTTGGGCAGATAACTTAAATGTAGATGAAATTGACACAAAAAAATTCAGCGAATACCTTTATTTTATTCAGAAAATTAACTACACAAAAACAACAATAGCAAGAAAAATTGCCTCAATTAGAGCATTTTACAAATTTTTATACAGAGAAGAAATTATCGAAAACAACCCCTCTGATGCAATTTGCGCACCAAAAAGACCAAAGTCTTTGCCCGACTTTATGAGCGAAGAAGAAGTTGAAAATATCTTAAGAAACGTAAAAATAGAAACACCTGCAGGATACAGAAACAGAGTAATTTTCGAGCTTCTTTGGGTCTCAGGAATGCGAATAAGTGAACTTTCAGGACTTAACTATGAAAATTTAAATCTTGAACAAAACGAAATAAGAGTTTTAGGTAAAGGCTCAAAAGAAAGAATTGTTCTAATTCCGGATAAGACAAAAGAAAATCTTAAAAATTATATAGAAAATGTTTCCGATTTAATTTGTAAAACTAAAAAAACACAGTCTTCCCCGCTTTTTATTAACTATAACGGTTTCAGACTACAAAACCAAAGTATCAGAAAAGCTCTGAATGAAGTTGTTCAAAAAATTGAACTGCCCAAAAAAGTCACCCCACACGTTTTTCGTCATAGTTTTGCAACAAGATTGCTTGAAAATGGTGCAGACTTAAGAATTGTGCAAGAGCTTTTAGGCCATGCCAGCATTTCTAATACACAAATTTATACACATGTTTCAAGTGCTCATTTAAAATCAGTCTACGACTCGACACATCCGCGCGCTTAATTATACTAGTCTGTTGGGCAATAAAAGCTTATTTAAAATTGTAATATCATTTGTGTGATGAAAAAACTGCTTTTATTTATATTTATATCTGCATATTTATTAACTCTTGCAGGCTGTACAACAAATAATAAACAGACAATAAGACCTGTTGAATATATTATCGTACAAAGCGGAACTGACATAACAAACAAAACATTTTTCGGTTATTTAAAATCAAGCTCACTCACAGATTTAAGCTTTCAAATAGAAGGTACTCTTAAAAAAATTCTTGTAAATGAAGGGCAAAGCGTTAAAAAAGGACAAATAATAGCCGAACTTGATGCTCCCTTGTACAATATTCAAGTGCAAGAAGCAAAATACGCACTCTCTGATGCAGTTATTCAATATCAAAACGCAAAAAATTACTACGACAGAATTAAAAAGCTCCATGCCGCAGGAGGCATTTCGGACAACGATTTAGACAACGCTAAAACAAAAATGGAATCATCAAGCGTTCAAATACAAATTGCACAGGAAAAACTAAACTACATGAGCCACCGCTCAGGGTACGAAAGAATTTATGCCCCAACGGACGGAATAATTCTTTCTAAAGCAGTATCGGAACAACAATATCTCAGCCCCGGGGCAACAGTTGTACAATTTCAGGGAAACTCTGATGTCGAAGCTTTCATATTTGTTTCACAAAATTATATAAATAAAATCAGTCGAAACCAAAAAGCAAAAGTAAAGGTTGATGCCATAAAAAATATGATTTTTGATGCTTATATTAAGGAAATAAGTGAAACAAGTCTTGAAAGACTATCCTACAGGGTAAAATTAAAAATTACAAATCAAAGTCCTATGTTAAAAGACGGGATGAGTGCAAGTGCGGTATTTGAACTTGAACCTGAAGATAGAACTCAAATCTTTATACCCATAAATTCAATAATAAAAGAGGGCAATAATGACATTGTTTATACAATAATTAACAGAAAAGACGGTATCGGCGAAATAAAGAAAAATGTCATTACAACAGGCGAATTGAATAATGACAAAATAACCGTAAAAAGCGGTTTATACAACGGAGACTATCTTGTAACAAGAGGTGTGGGCGAAGTTCAGGAAGGGCAAAAGGTTAAATATTAATGCACCTGACAAGATTTTTCCTTAAAAACAAATTTTTACTGATTACCCTTGTTCTAATACTTATTTTAGGCGGAATTTCATACTACATAACAACGCCAAGAAATGAAGACCCCGGTTTTAAAATAAGAACCGCAGTTATAACAACACCCTACAAGGGCGCAAATGCAAAACAAGTCGACAAGTATGTAACCGATAAAATTGAAGTAGCTATAGAACAAATGAGCGAGGTAGAAGAAATAAAAAGTCGCTCTTATGAAGGTAAAAGCCTTGTTTACGTAAATGTATATGAAACATACAAAAATCTACAACCCATATGGGATAAATTAAGAAGAAAAATAAATAATGCAATTTCGACACTGCCAAAAGGAGTGACACCTGTTATAAATGACGAATTTGGCGATGTTTTTGGAATAGTTATAGCGGTTGTTGGAGAAGAATTTGAATACATAGAACTTAAAAGTTATACTGACACAATTAAAGATGAACTGTTGAAATTGAAGGATACCGCAAAAGCGGAAATCCTTGGTGCACAACAAGAAGTTGTATATTTATACTATGACAATTCAAAACTAGCACGTTACAATTTAAGCCCCGACGAACTGCAAAAAATTCTAAGCAGTACAAATATTATTGCTCCCAGCGGCGAGATACTTGTCGGCGAAAGGTATATTTTAATTCAAACACAAGACAACTATAAAGATATTGAAAATATTAAAAATACGGTTATTTCAATGCCAAAAAAGGGTGATGCACTTAAGTTGGGGGATATTTTAACAGTCGAGAAAACTTACCTGAATCCTGCGCAGGTTATTACCGAATTTAACGGCAAAAAGGCACATATTATAGCTCTTTCGATGAAAGAAAACGGGAATATTTTAGAATTTGGAAAAAATGTAAAAAAAAGATTAGAAGAATTGAAAAGCTATGTGCCAATAGGTATAAATATTGAAATAGCTGCATTTCAACCGGATTATGTAAAGTATTTAACAGATAAATTTACAAACAGCCTTTTTCAAAGTGTAATTATAGTAATTGGCTTAATACTCTTAATTTTAGGAATTAAAGCAGGGCTAATAGTCGGACTTATAATTCCTGTAACTATTTTGGGCACTTTTTTTATAATGGGAAATTTAAAAATAGGGTTGGATAAAATTTCCCTAAGCGCACTGATTATATCTCTTGGAATCCTTGTAGATAATTCAATAGTAATATCTGAAGGCATTTTAAAAGAAATAAAACAAAAAACACAAAACTTGGAACAGTCTGCAATAAAGATTTGCGAAAAATTTCAAATACCGCTTTTAATTTCAACTCTTACAACTTCATGTGCTTTTTTACCCATATATCTTGCTAACTCAACAGTAAGCGAATATACATCAAGTCTTTTTAAGGTAGTTGCAACAACTCTTTTAATATCTTGGTTCTTATCAATAACATTATTACCATATTTAATGGATAAGTTTTACAAAAAAGGAATAAACAGTTCTTTTAAAGAAATAAACGTGTCTAAATATGCATCAAAATACATTAAGAACGCACTTTTAGCACCAAAAAGAACCGTATTTATTGCAAGTATATTTGTTGGAATATCTTTTGCACTATTTTCTTTTGTTCCGAAAATATTTTTCCCTGACTCAGACAGAGCAATGTTTGAAGTAAAATTCAATCTTCCCGAAGGAACAGACATACGCGTAACACAAAAAACTGTTGAAAAAGCTCAAGAATACATAAAAACATTAAAAAATGTCAAAAATTATTCAAGCTACATAGGAACATCAGCCCCCAGATATGTTTTAAGCGCAAGTCCTGAACCTATAAAAAGTAATTACGGAATGATTCTTGTAAATACAAAAAATTACAAAAAAGTCGGACAAGATGTAAAAGATGTTCAGGAATACTGCTCCAAAACCTTTGCAAACGCAAATATTGTAGCAAGAAAAGTCCCTCTGGGCCCGCCTTACGATGCTCCTGTTGAAATCAGAATATCAGGAGGAGATGAAAACAAGCTTTTTGAAATTGTACGCAAGGTACAAAATAAATTAAGAGAAGTCGATGGTGTAATTCTTGTAAAAGACGACTGGGGAGCAAAAACACCTAAAATTAAGATAAATGTCGATGAACAAAGCGCATCAAGATACGGCATTACAAATGAAAGCGTTGCAAAATCATTGCAAACAGGACTAAGCGGATATGAAGTATCAAGCTATTGGCGCGACACTACCGCAATACCAATTATTTACCGACTAAATGCTCAGTCAAGAAACAATATAGATAAAATCGACTCTATGAGCATATACTCATCTTTATACGGAAATTCTATGCCGTTATCCGAAATTGCAAGTCTATCGCTTGTTTTTGAATATCCTAAGATATTTAGGCGTAACAGGCTTTTAACCGTTACCGTTCAAGGCTTCATAGATAATGAAAAAACAACCGCACAGAAAGTTATGGACACAATGAAACCATACTTAAATAGTATAGATTATCCCTTAGGATACGGTTGGGAAACAGGCGGCAGCGTTGAAAGCTCAAAAAAAGGAAATAAATCAATAGCACAAAAAATTCCCTTGGCTTTTGGTATAATACTTTTGTTGCTTATAGGATTATTTAATTCTTATAAAATCCCAATAATAATACTTGTAAGTGCATTTATGGCATTAAGCGGTGCAAATTTAGGCCTGTTAATTACCCGCAGTGAATTTGGCTTTATGACATTTTTAGCGTACATTTGCCTTGTCGGAATTGCGACAAACAACGCAGTTGTACTCCTTGATACTATTGAAAAAGAAAGAAACGCAAATAAAAATAAAAATTTAGCACTTAAAATTCAAAAAGCTGCAAGAAGCCGTATTACTCCGATACTTTTAACTGCCATCACAACAATAGGCGGCATGTTGCCGCTTTGGATAGGTCGCGATCCAATGTTTTCTTCTCTTGCGGTTGCAATAATTTTTGGTTTAATGAGCTCTGTTGCAATTACACTGATTGTAACACCCTGTTTGTATCTTATTTTGTGCGGCAAAGAACATCAAAAAGAGGGTCTAAGTCCTCAAAATCAATAGCAGAATTAAGTGAAATTCTAAGACGTGCCGAGTTTTTCGCAACGGTAGGATACCTTATTGCAAGACAGTAAAAACCGTTATCGTATAGTATTTTCGAAGCCTCAAGAGCTTTTTTATTTTCTCCCAATACAACGGGTACAATATAACTTGAACCCAAAATTTCAAATTCTGAGAGATTTTTGTGCGCATAATCCTTTAAATTTATAAGCTTATTTTGCAGTTTATCTGATGAAAAAATGTAATTCTTAAGAACAAAATAAGCAAATTCCGCACTAATTTGGGGAAAAACGGTAGAAAAAATAAAAGAGCGTGCAAAGTTTATTAAATATTCAATTAAAATTTTGTCCCCGACGCAAAAAGCGCCATAAGAACCTACCGCCTTGCCAAAAGTTGCCATTATCAAATCGACCTTATCTGTCACGCCTTCTTGAGCACAAAAACCCTTACCGTTGCCATAAACACCAAAAGAGTGAGCTTCATCTACAACTAAAATTGCGTCATATTTTTGCTTTAACTCAACAAGTTTTTTAATATTGCAAAAGTCGCCATCCATAGAAAAAAGGGCTTCAGATGAAATAATAGCATTTTTATACTTGTTTCTATAACGTTTTAGCTTAGATTCCAAGTCTTCATAATTCACATGCTTAAAGGGTATTAAATCCGCACCGCCCAGCCTAATACCGTCAATTATACTTGCATGGTTTAATTTATCACAAAATACAACATCGCCTTTTTTTGCAAGTGTACTGTAAATACCGACATTTGCATGATATCCGCTGTTAAATAAAAGTGCGGCTTCTTTAGAAAATTTTTCACATAAAAAATTTTCAAGTTTGGTGTAAGAATTTGTATTTGCACACAAAAGCCTTGCTGAAGGGATACTTATTGGCAAATTATACTCTTTTAAAAACTCACGCCTTATATCTTCCCTTGTGCTGATGCCAAGATAATCGTTTGATGAAAGATTAAGAAGCTTTTTACCGCCCTGAAAAATGTATTTCGAAGACATTTCAAGCACTGTTAGACTTCTAAAATTGAGACTTGCTTTTTGCTCGTCTAGCTTACTTTTGTAAAACTCATACTGCTTTTTCATCTTTAAACCAAGGTTTATTCAATTTATTTATCATTTTGTATTTTTTGCAATACTCAATTAAATCCTGTTTTATTTCAGGCAAAAGTATAAATATCGCAATTAAGTTAGGCGCAGCCATAGCAAGCATCGTTGAATCCGTAAAATCAATTACGCTTTGCAAATTCATGGATGAACCGATAACTATAAAAACACAAAACATTATTTGATAAACTTTTGTGCGTTTAAAACCTTCGCCAAACATGTAACTCCAAGCTTTTTGACCGTAATAAGCCCAACTTATAATAGTTGAAATTGCAAACAGTATAATTACAATGGCAAGCACATAAGGGAAGAACGAAAAAGTTCCCGCAAATGCAGCAGATGTTAATTGGACACCCGTTATGCCCTCTGTATAGTTCAAATATTCGCCGGTAATAATTATAACAAAAGCTGTCAGGGAGCATATTACAACGGTATCCAAAAAAGGCTCCATTAAAGAGACAAAACCTTGTGAAACAGGTTCATTTGTTTTAACAGCAGCATATGCAATAGGCGCAGAACCTGAGCCTGCTTCGTTCGATTGTACGGAACGACGAAAACCGATAATTATTGTGCCGATTATGCCACCTGCAACAGACTGAGGAAGAAAAGCCTCTTTAAAAATTGTAAAAATTGCATGGGGTACTTGCGAAAAATTCATAAGAATGACTGCAATAGCCGCCACAAGGTATATTCCACACATTATAGGAACTATTTTAGAGGTAACATTTGCTATTGATTTTATGCCACCAACTATAATCAAGCCGACTATTAAAGCAACAATAAGTCCAAAGACCCAACTGTGATCAACAAAAAAGCTGCTCTCGCCTCCTGTTATATTTATCATTTGTTGCGTTGCCTGATTTATTTGCAACATATTTCCGCCGCCTAAAGCTCCGGGTACACACATTAGTGCAAATATAAGTGCTAAAGGTTGCCCAAGCCATCTTAAACCTTTTCTTGTAAGGCCATGTGCAATATAAAACATTGGCCCACCTGAAACAGAGCCGTCTGCATTAAATCTTCTGTATTTAACAGCCAAAGTACATTCTAAAAACTTAGATGCCATACCGCAAATTGCACCAAAAGCCATCCAAAACATGGCACCTGGGCCACCTATTGAAATTGCTATTGCAACACCTGCAATATTACCTAATCCTACAGTTCCTGAAAGTGCGGTTGCAAAAGCGCCCATAGAGCTAACTTCGCCATCACGGTCATTATCATGTTCTTTGTGATATTTACCGAAAAGCTGTTTTAAAGAATGCTTAAACCCCCATATTCCAATAAGCCTTAAATAAAAAGTAAAAAATATACTGGATAATATTAGAAACAAAATAATAATCGGTACACTTGTACCTGCAATTTTAACCGATGTAAATATAATATTTGAAAAAGCATCCGAAAATGGCGCGAAATACTTATCTATGCACTCATTTACTCCTATTGCGTAAGCATTTTGGGGGACAAAAAATAATGTTGTTAATAACAAAAATAATCGACTAATCATTAAACCACTCTCTATTTTATAAAAAGACCTTGACTATAATTACACAAAAAAGGCTCGATGACAAATCATCGAACCAATTTTGTTACATAAATTTAAAACCGAATAGCTTATCTTTGAGCATCAACAGGTATTAAAATCACTTGTCCTATCTGTAATGAAGACGGGTCAACAATGTTGTTGAGTTTTTGTATTGCATCAATTTTTTCTACGTCATATTTACCATAAAATCTGTATGCAATTTTATCTAAAGTATCACCGCTTTTAACTTCATATTTTTCTTCGCTAACAACAGCTGTTGTTGTACCTTGAGTATCTGCACCAATTACTGCAACATTAGCCTTAGGAGCTTGTTGAACAACAATTTCTTCAGTCTTTTGTGTACCAATGAAATTAGAAAAACCTGCTATCAAAGAGATTAAACCCATAAACAAACAACCCGAGATAAAGCCTATTAAAAGATAAACACCGGGAGCTTTTTGTTTTGCCGTTCTTGTATCTACGTTTGTTTTACCGACACTTCTCCAAAGTACATCTAACTCTGAGTTTTTAACTGTTGGCTTAGTATAGCGCAAATATTCACTTCTATCCAAATCAAAGGATCTTGAACTTTCAAGCGCTGTCATATTTTCGCGCGATAAACCTGCTCTGTGTAAGGTTGAACTTTTCATAAGACCTCTTATTCTTTTACAATATGCATGTTATTGGAAAAGTAGCATTGAAGTCAAGATTGTAACAAATACAATATTAAAAAATGTTTACATTATTCAACACTTTTAAGATATTTTTTTGCACCTTCAAACATGGAATCAATAAGCTTTTTATTTTTTTCAACGTTAAAACCACCATCTTTTAAAAACTCTAGCATTCTTCTGTGCCAAAGCTCATAAAGTTCACTATCATCAAGATTAAGTGCGTCAGATATACTTTTAAGTTCGCAAAAATCAATTTGGATAGGTTTTGCACCCCTTAAAATATCAACCAAGTGTAGGCGCTTTTTACGCTCGAACATTTTTAAAAAATCAACCGTAGATAAATTATTATGCTTTATGGCATCTTTTAAAAACTCAAGATTTTCATTATAAGCAGGCGGGTCTTGAGGTATTTGGTACTCAATAAAATCTTCAGGTCTTATATCCATCACCGTTGCAATTCTCTCAAGCGTTGTTCCGCGAGATGAAAACGGAATTGTCTCATCGATTAAATTATAAACATAAGACAATGTAACACCAATCATTTGCGCAAAGTCTTTTTTGTGCAAATTATTTTTTTCAAGAAATTTTGCTACTTTTTGTGAACTTTTTTCATTAATAATGGGTTTATTTTTCATTGACATAATTCAACTCCGTCTAATATGATATTTTACAGATAACCCTAAAGCTCTTTTTTTTAATTAGCAAAAAGAGTACACAAAAGGGTAAATATAAAGAAAGGTAAAAAATGAAAGCCATAATAGGTTTGGGTAATCCTGAGGTAAAATACCAAAAAACACGCCATAACATTGGTTTTATGGTTGTTGACAAATTGCTTGAAAAAAACAACGTGACACTAAGTGAAAAATTTCAATCTTTTTTTGGAAAAAAAGAAGATACATTGTATCTTTTGCCAAAAACTTATATGAATCTGTCAGGTCGTGCAGTTGTTGAACTTATAAACTTTTATAAACTTACAATTCGCGATTTTTTAGTAATTTGCGACGATTTTACCCTTGAACTTGGCACATTACGATTTCGAAAAGACGGATCCGATGGCGGACATAACGGATTAAAATCTATAATAAAACTAACAGGTTCATCTGACTTTGATAGGCTAAAAGTAGGCATTGGGCCTTTGGTTGAAAATATGCCCGTTGAAAATTTTGTACTCGGAAATTTTAGAGAAGACGAAAATGAAAAACTGAATAAAGTTATTTCCATTGCCTCTGAGGCGGTTGAAGAATATTTAAAGACAGATATTCAAACTGTGCAAAATAAATATAACAAGAAACATTTTTAACTTTGTCTTTTTTTTATAAAAAAGCATAATCTAATATATGAAAAAGATATTTTTGTGCATTTTTATACTTTTTAATCTGCTTGGTTTACAAGCTTTTTGTGCTGATGAAAATACCCTTATTAACCCTGATGGCACGTATAACAAGCCAAAAAAAGAAAGTGTCATAAATAAAATAACAAATATATTCAAGAAAAAGAAAAAACCTATCGCAGATACACAAGGCAAGGGCTATTATGGCACACTGCCCGATGTTATGGGTGATTTTGAATATAAAAGAGAAACTAGTCAAACCGTAAAACAAAAACAATACAGCGAAAAAGACTTAAAAGACGGACTGCTTTTAGATGCACCACTCAATGACCCTTTATTTTTAGATGTCATCATAAAAAAAGACAAAAATTCAGACTATGTAAATGACTTGATGAAAATAAAAGAAACTCTTGAAAAATTAAAAGAATGCATCAACAATGATGCATCAATTCAATTTTTTAACGCAAACGTCAATGTACTGGATTTACAAACATCAAATCTTGAAAAAAAATATCAATATACGGCATACGCTCAGTCTGAAAGTTATTATGCGGTAAGACATGTTAATTACAGTGCAAAAGTTTTGGGCAATTTAAAATTTGATGCTAATTTTTACTCCAGATACATGCCTGTTCAAGACAGTGTTTATGCGCCAAAAAATATAAAAGAGCAGTCTCAAGCACTGTTAGATGAAATAAATAACACAATATTTCAGATAGGCAATGCCCGCTAGGGCGATGTAAAAAAACTTTTACGCCATATTCTCGAAATATGAAAAAAATAATTTTATGTTTAGCAATGTTATTATCAATTCAAAACGCATATTGCGAGATTGTTTTTGATAACTTACCCGAAGTTAAATACAGAAATCCTGATGGAACAGAATTTGTACCCAACAGTGCAAGCTACCCTAAAATCAGTGAAATAGAAAAATTAACTTTTAACAGAACTTTTGAAGATGAACCGATAGAAATAAGGTTGAGCAGGCTTGAAAGTAAACTGTATAAAAAAGATTATTCAAGCCAATCGCTTGCACAAAGGGTTGAAGCAATAGAAAATACTCTTGATGAAAAAAGTATAAGCAGAAAAGACAAAAATACCCTTTCATCATTAGAAAAGAAAATTTTTAATAAAACATATGACCAAGAAAGTTCTCAATCAAGAATACAAAGGCTTGAAAGGTCGGTATTGGGAGCAAATCAAAGCGGAAATTTAACCTCAAGAATTGAAACACTAAAAGTTGCAAGTTCAAGTCTTGAAAATCAGTCAAAACAGCTTGCGCAAATGCCTTATCAAAATTTTCAAAATGACCCTTACCAACCTCAAAACGGATTTAAAAATGCCATAAAAAACGCTTTTAATATGTTTTCTCAAGGTTCTATGACAGGTTTTTCACCAAGCGTGAATTCTTTTCCCAATTACCAGCCATACAGCGCAAACAATATGTATAATGGAGCATATCAACCCTATCAAAATCAAGGGCAAGGTTTTTACTACCCTACACCCCAAAATAATACATATTATCGCGACATATACAAAGACAACAGTGGCGATGAAATGTATTATACAGACGGTCAATATTACAAAGATTTACGCTCGACCTCAGGCGGAATGGGTGTAACAATAATTAATTAATTTGTTTAAAATTTAAATTATAATTAGAATGGTTTTAGGAAAATGAATCTTAAAACCGTTTTAATTGTTTTAATAACAGTATTTTATGTTTTTGGCATATGTGCACAACTGTACGAGTGTGCCAAAGTTTTTGCCCTGCTTTGTTCACTTTGCACAATTTTAATGATATTTTTTAAAATCATTAAGCCAAAATATTCGGTTTTTATTTTCCTTGCATTTTGTTTAGGTTTTTACAATACAGGTTTTCAGCTTAAAGAATATGATTGCCTGCATAACGAACGCTTAAATGATGTTGTTGCGAATGGCACTGTTCGCTCAATTTTACAAATTTCAAAAGAAGGTACACGCGCAAAATTTTATTTTGATGTAAATAATATCCGTTTTAAAGAAAAAGATTATAACTTAAAAAATACACGAACTCTTGTTGTAATAAATGATT
>CALUYC010000130.1 GCA_944324895.1 Candidatus Gastranaerophilales bacterium | reverse complement strand
CTTATCCAATCCGTTAAATAAGAATTTGCATATTTTAAAAGTCCCTGAACAACAGCAAAAAGAATTATTGCCCAAGGTATTATAGCCGCAAGCAAATCTCTTGTAAGTTCAAAACCTTTGTAGGCGTACGTATTACCGTTAATTACGACATCGATATACGGTTTTAGTGCAAAGGCTGTCGCACCATCCAATAAACCCAATGGTATTGCAAGAGAGAAACCTATTATAATCCTTAGCATAACAGGTTTTATATAAGGCCAAATACGTTTTAATAAATATCCGTAATCAAAGGCTCTGTCTACCTTTATTGCATCTAATTTCATTTTGCTATCCTTGTATCCTCTTTATTAAATTATTGCATAAACATAAATTAATTATCAAAAAATGCAAAAAACAGACCGCACAATGTTTGTGCCCCTATTGCATTTCCTTGTTTTTCAAAGTTTTTTATAAAATCTAAAACTTTATCTTTTTCAACAAGTTTTCGCTCAACAATTACTCCGCCATCATCATCTGTCGCGTTTTCAAAATTTTTAGAACCGTCAATATAAGCTATTGCAACGGTTGATGTTTCAGATGTTAAACCCGCTGAACTCGATATTTTTCTTGAAACAATTTTTATTTCTTGTGCCTCAAAACCACTTTCTTCTTTCAGCTCTCTTTTAATTGCAGATAAAATATCTTCATCTTCATTTATATCTCCAACTAGACCTGCGGGCATTTCAAGACAATATTTTGCTTTTTTCTCGCTAAAAATAGGCGGTCTTTTTGTTATTAGGAATAAAATATATTCTTTGTCGTCTTTTTTTACAACGGGGACTATTACAACAACATCTTTTGCATTACCCCTGTGTGCATAAACCCATTTTGCACCATTTTTGCGCTCAAACGCTTTTAGCTGTAAAAATTTTGTTGAATATAAAATTTCATTATTCATTTTTCACCTCTTAAATATATTATTATAAATTTTTAAAGTCGCACAGTTGTTTTTGTGTTAATTTTACTTATATGGAAAGATATGTTGCAAAAGTTACAGTAACACTTAAACATGAAGTGAAAGACAATAGAGCACTTGTGCTTGATAAAATGTTAAAAAATCTTAAAATGGAGGACAGTCCAAATTTTTTAACAGGACGATTTTACAGCTTTTGTGTCAGTGCACAAAATATAGACAATGCACATAAAAAAGTTAACCAAATTTGTGCAGAAGTCCTTTCCAATCCTGTTGTAGAAAAATATGAGATTAACTCGCTAGAGGCGTTAAAATGAAGGCCGCAGTTGTTGTTTTTTTAGGCACAAATTGCGAAGTTGAAACAAAAAGGGCGCTTGAGTTTTGCGGGTTCGAGGCTGAATATGTTGATTTTAATGCAAAATCGCTTGTTGAATATGATACAGTCGTACTTTGCGGAGGTTTTTCATACGGGGACTATATTCGTGCAGGCAGATTGGCGAAGTTTACATCGGTTATAGATGCGCTAAGGAAATATATCGAGCAACAAAGAGGGGTAACTGTAGGTATTTGTAACGGTTTTCAAGTTTTATGCGAAACCCATATTTTAAAAGGCGCACTTGTAGAGAATGATAGCTCTAAATTTATTTGCAAAAATGTTGAACTAGAACTTTCTTATGCGGGTTATAAAAAAAATATTTCGCTTCCTATTGCACATAAGGAGGGCAAGTATATATGTTTTGAAGATGTCAGTGAGTATGAATTTTTAAAATATTTAAAAAACCCGAACGGCTCAATGTACGATGTTGCAGGCTTATACGACAAGACTAATCGAATAATGGGGCTTATGCCGCATCCTGAAAGAGCAATATTTGCTAAAAATTTCGGATATGATGGCAGAGAAGTTTTTAAAATTATAAAGGAAGAAATTAAACGTGGATAATTTTATATTGCAAGAGATTGAAAGACGTTTAAAAAGAAAAATAAATGAGCTGGAGAGGCATATTTTTAGTGCAATGTGGAGTGAGCATTGCGGATATTTGCACTCGAAAAATGAACTTAAAAAATTAAACAAAAGCGGCGCACTTTTTCCAAACGAGAATGCAGGTGGTGTTAAAATCGGTAATTGGGGTGTATTTTTCAAAACAGAATCTCATAATCATCCCTGTGCGGTTGAGCCTTATCAAGGCGCAGCAACCGGTGTTGGCGGGATTATAAGAGATATTTTGGCGCTGAATGCAAGACCGATTGCCCTTTTAAACTCTCTTAAGTTCTCTTTTTCACAAAAACATATAATCGAAGGGGTCACTCGCGGCATTAGTGATTATGGGAATTCTTGCGGAATAGCGGATGTTGCGGGAGAAGTTATTTTTGATGAAAAATATAAAGATTTACCGCTTGTAAATGTCATGGCTCTTGGCATTGCCCCTCTTGATAAAATCAAGTTGTCATCAGCAAAAGAGGACTGTGCTATTGTTCTTGTAGGTTCTCTAACGGGGTTAGATGGTGTTGGTGGCGCAGCTTTTGCTTCAAAAGAGTTAAATGACAACAAAAGCGAAGAAAAAATCCACGTTCAAATTGGTGACCCTTTTGTTAAAAAGAAATTAATTGAAGCTACTCTTGAAATTCTAAATATTGACGAAGTTGTTGCATGTCAAGACTGCGGTGCTGCGGGACTTTTAAGTTCAACGACAGAGATGGCATACAAAGGTAAATGTTCAATAGAGCTGGATTTAGATAAGCTCCATTTGGCTCAAAAAGATATGAGCGCAGCTCAAATTTTATTAAGCGAAACTCAGGAGAGAATGGTTTTTGCAATAAAAGACAAAGCTTTAAAAAAGGTGTTTGAAATTGCAAAAAAATACGAGTTGGAAGTTTCAAAAATAGGAAAGACTTTTGCAGGTAATGATTATATTGTAAAAAAAGACGGTAGAGTGCTGTCTAAAACACCGCTTGAGGTTATATGCGAGCCATATGTGTATGAAATCAACAAAAACGTGCAAAAAAAGCAAGTTAACAATAAAGAATGCTCTTTTGAAACAGATGTCACAAATGCGGTAAACAAAATTGTTTCTCACCCTGAATTTGCCTCAAAAAAATGGTTTTATGAACAGTGGGACTATGCGGTAGGCGGCAGAACTTTTGTCCCTCCGCAAAGAGCAGGTGCAGCTGCAATAAAATTGTTTGAAAACGATTGTTTTGTAGGAATTTGTATGGATTCAAAACCGCGCTTTTGCGAATTAGATTCTAATAATGGCGCTAAAAGCACTTTTCTTGAAAGCTACAGAAATCTTGTTTCATCTGGATTTGAACCTTTGGGTCTTACAAATTGTCTTAATTTTGCAAACCCTGAAAATCAGGAGGTGATGACGGATTTTGCTGCTGCCGTCAGCGGGCTTAATGAAATTTCCAGTAAGTTTAACATTCCTGTTGTCTCAGGAAATGTGTCTTTTTATAACGAAACAAAAAATTCCAAAATATATCCTACAGTTACGATTGGTATGGTTGGATATTGTAATAATGAAAGCGAGCTAATAGAGGCCGTATTTAATAAAAATGAGCATGTATTTTTAATCGGAAAAAAAATTAATCTGCAAAGTGATGCCGGCGGCTCTTTGTATCAAAATATTCTTTTTGATTTCTTAGGCGGTAAGGTCGATGTTGCTGATTGTAATCTTGAAATAAAATTAAAGAATGCAATTTTTGAGCTTAGGCAAAAATCTTTATTAAAAGGTGCTATTGATGTTTCAAAAGGCGGGCTTTTAGGAGCGCTGCTTTATGTGCTTTTTAACTCTAATATTGGTTTTTGTGGTAATTTTTTTGGCGGTAAAAATTATACTAACGCACAAAAATTAAAACTGCTTTTTGGAGAAATTGAGAGCAGATACATTTTCTCAACAGATGATTTCAACAAAACAAAAGAATATTTAATAAAAAATGATGTTCCTTTTGTACACCTCGGTGTTTGTGTTGGTGATAAAATAAAATTTGACGGCTATGAGTTTAGTTTGAAAAGTCTGAAAGAAAAATATAATAATTCAATTAAAAATGCACTTGATGAGTATTAAAAACGATAAAATAAACGAAGAATGCGGTATTTTTGGCGGCTTTTGCAAACAAGGAAATATTGCGCCATATATTAAGTGCGGTCTTTTAAAATTACAACATCGCGGACAAGAGGCTGCAGGAGTTTGCTGCGGAGATAATAAACAAAATGTTGTTAAAAACAGTGGACTTGTTAATTTTGCGCTTGATAACTCTGTTTTAAAAAATCTAGAAGGTAACTTTGGGATAGGGCATGTCAGATACTCGACCTTTGGAGATGACAGAAAGGAAAATATTCAACCGTTAAAAGTAACTTATATGGGCGAAGATGTTTCGCTTGCGCATAATGGAAATGTTTCACAGGCAAAAAATATAAGGGAAAAATTTGAACGTATAGGGGAAGTTTTCTTGAGTTCATCAGACAGCGAAGTTATTTTAAAACGTTTGATTTTTTCACTAAAGAAAAAGCCCTCTTTATGGACATTTGAAGAAGTTGCAAAGTGTTTAGAGGATAATTTTTCGCTTGGCGCATATTGTATTTTGTTGTATTTGCCAAACCGCGTTATGGCTTTCAGAGATACTTTTGGATACAGACCGTTAATGTTTGCTAACTGTAGCGAGGGGTATTTTGTTGCATCAGAAGATGTTGCGTTTTACGGGTTAGATGTTAATGAGATAATCGAAATAATGCCCGCTCAAGGGATTGAAATTACAAAAGACGGCTATGAAATTAAAACTTTTTCAAAAGATAACAATATTTGTCAGTGTGTTTTTGAGCAAATTTATTTTTCTTCAAGCGCATCTAATATTTTTTCTCAAAATGTTTATAATACAAGAATAAAATTGGGCGAAATGCTTTTTAAATCAGAAGACAACAACTTTAGTGCCGATGTTGCAATCCCTGTTATGGATAGTGGTTTAGGTTGTGCAATCGGATATTCTCAGGCTTCAAAAATTCCCTTTCACCTTGGGTTAGTCAGAAACAACTGGATGGAAAGATCATTTATACAGCCCAAACAAGAAAAAAGAAGTCTTAACGTTAAGCAAAAATTTATCCCAATAAAATCCGTAATTCAGGGCAAAAGGGTTGTCCTGATTGATGATTCTTTGGTAAGAGGTACGACATCAAAAGAGATTATTAAAATGTTGTGGCAATGCGGTGCTAAAGAAGTTCATATGCGCTCGGTGTCGCCTAAGATTGTCAATACTTGCATTTGGGGTGTTGATATACCAACAAAAGAAGAATTAATTTCATACAAAAAAACCGATGAGCAAATTGCAAAACAAATAGGTGCAACGAGTGTAAAATTCTTACCACAAGAGGCTTTATTGGATGTTTTTACAGGTAATGTTTGGTGCACAAAATGTTTTAAGGAGGATGAAAATGAAATATTCCTACCTTAATTCCGGTGTTGATATAAAAAAAGCGGATGAGCTTACAAAAATCATTAAAAATATTGTAAAAAAGCCTCAAATTGGCGACTTTGCAGGGCTTTTTGAACACCCTTTGTTTGATGATTATTATTTTGCCTCATGTACTGACGGTATTGGGACAAAAATTATACCGCTTATAGAAAAAAACGAAGTTAAAACGATAGCTAATGACCTTGTGGCTATGAATTTAAATGATTTAATCTGCACAGGTGCAAAACCCTTGTTTTTTCTTGACTATATTGCCGCAAATAAAATTAATACCGATTTGTTGAGTGGTTTTATACGAGAATTGACAGCTATTTTGGGTAAATACAACTGCATTTTGCTTGGCGGCGAGACATCTGAACTTGGGGATTTAATACTAAAAAACAATTTTGATGTTGCAGGTTTTTTGGTAGGAGTTGTAAAAAAAGAAAATTTAATTAGTAAAAATAATGTTAAAAAAGGCGATGTAATAATAGGCCTAAAATCGAGCGGAGTACATTCAAACGGGTTTTCTTTAATTAGAAAATTGCATTCTGATGGTATTATAGATGACAGTTTTTTAAATACTTTGCTTGCACCGGTTAAAATTTATTATGATATTGTAACTAAATTAAACGATAAAAAACTTATAAATGCGTGCGCAAACATAACAGGCGGCGGAATTGTCTCTAATATAAAGCGTGCTTTGCCTACAGGGTTGGATATAAAACTTGATTTTAATAAAATTCCAAAAAGTGATGTTTTTGAAAAAATTGTAAAAATTGTGGGCTATAGCGAAGCTTTTAAAACATTCAACATGAATGTCGGTTTTGCTTTAATTGTTTCAAAGGACAATGTAGATTATGTTTTAGAGCTCGCTAATGATTGGCATCCTTTTATTTTTGGCGAGGTTGTATGAAAAAAATTCTTATTTTTGCCTCAGGTGAGGGAACAAATTTTGAAGCTATAGTTGAATATTTTAAAAATAAAGATGTTGAAATTGAGCTTTTGTGCAATATGGAGGAGGCAGGAGTACTTAAAAGGGCAAAAAAACTCAATATCAATGCTTACCTTGTAAGATTTTCGGATACTTACGAATTTTTAAAAGGCAAGAAATACGATCTGTATGTTTTAGCAGGATATATGCGAATATTGCCGCGCGGAATTCTTGAATTCGGCAGATTTGTAAATATTCACCCATCACTGTTGCCTCAATTTAAGGGAACAGATGCAATTAAAAGAGCCTTTGCATCCAATGTAAAGGAAACAGGTGTTAGCATTCATTATGTTGAAGAAGAAGTAGACTCAGGGGAAGTTATAGCGCAGCAAAAATTTACTATAGAGCCGAATATGACACTTTGTGATTTAGAAGAAAATATACACAAAATTGAGCACAATTTGTATCCAAAGGTAATTGAGGGGCTTTTAAAATGAAAGTTCTTTTATATGGTTCCGGTGCTCGAGAGCATGCGCTTTATGAGGCTCTTTTAAAATCTCCGCTTTTAAACAAAAAGGATATTTATTTTGCAAAAACAGGAGCTTTTGCAGATGATAATATAATTGTTTTTAATGATTACAATGAACTTGCGAAAAAAGCCTTGGAACTTGGGGTTGGATTGTTAATAGTCGGGCCTGAAGCTCCGCTTGCCCAGGGTATTTGCGATGTATTTAAAAAATACGACATTATGGTAATCGGTGCAAATAAATATTGGGCACAGCTTGAGAGTTCAAAAAGCTTTGCAAAAGAATTTATGTCAAAATTTGGTATAAAAACCGCGCAATATGTTGTTTTGGATAATGTTTTAAACATTAAAGACGCACTTATGAAATTCTCAAAACCGCCCGTAATAAAAGCTGACGGGCTTGCCGCGGGCAAAGGTGTGTATATACCAAAAACTTTTGAAGAAGCTCAAAATGTTGCTTGTGATTTTTTAAACGGTAAATTTGCCGAGGCATCAGGAAAAATAATTTTAGAAAAAAGGTTATTTGGTCGCGAACTTTCATTGTTTTCCCTTTGGGATGGTAAAACCTTATTAAGTTTTCCACCCGCCTGCGATTTTAAAAAACTTTTAGATAATGATGAGGGTGAAAATACAGGCGGAATGGGTTCTGCATTTCCTTGTGACTTGTCAAATAAGGAAAAAAAACAAATTGAGAGTTATCTTGCAAAGTTGCAAAAGGCACTTGAATTGTCAAAGGCAGATTTTTGCGGGGTTATATACTCGGGCTTGATGCTGTGTGAAGATGATGTATATGTGCTTGAGTATAATATGCGCTTTGGTGACCCTGAAATTCAATCTGTGCTTGAGAATTTTTGTGGCGATATTTTAGATGTATTTATAAAAATGTCACAAGGCAGATTATGTGAAGTTAACTTAAATTTTTCAAACGAGCCTTCTTATTGCGTAGTTTTAGCTTCTTTTGGGTATCCGTTTTCGCCAAAAATAGGATGTGAAATCTATAACCTTGATGTTGCAAAAAACTATGAAGTTAAGGTGTTGTATGCGGGTGTAAAAAAGCAAAAAGAGAAGTTTTTTACTAATGGCGGCAGAGTTTTAAACCTTGTAAAAACCGGTAAGAATGCGCTTTTAGATATATACGAAGTTGCAGATAAAATAAAATTTGATGGGAAAATTTACAGAAAAGATATTAAATTGAGATAAAAAAACCGCCTTTAAAAGGCGGTTTTAAACTTAGTTTTCAAAAACATATCCTATAAGAGCTGCTTCTCTTGAGCGTTTAACTGCTTTAGCAAGCATTCTTTGGTGATATGCACAGTTTCCTGTAATTCTTCTTGGAAGAATTTTACCTGCTTCAGATAAAAATCTTTTTAATTTTGAAGTGTCTTTGTAATCAAGTGCTTCTACCTTGTCGGCACAGAAGCTGCAATTTTTTCTTTTTTTACTGTCTTTTAATGTTTCTTTTGCCATTTTTATTTCCTTTTCTTTATTTTCTTAGAATGGTATTTCATCTTCGTCAATTAAATCTTGCGAGATTTCTTCTGTCGCAAATTGAACAAGATTATCTTTTTGTGCTGCAGGAGCTTGTGCTGCACTTGCAGATGCTGAAATTTTTTCAACAGTAGATGCATTTATCTCAAAAATCTTTTTATCTTTACCACTTGTTGTTTTAAGAGTATTTGTTTGTAGTCTGCCTTCAACAAGGACACTATCACCGGCTTTTATTGTTTGTTCAACACTGTCTGCAGAATTTCCCATTGTAAAAACTCTTACAAGGCTTTCATCTTGCGGATTCACATCGATTGTAAAGCTTGTAATCGGCAGATCGTTTTGTGTGTACCTTTTTTCCGGATTTTTAACAACGGTTCCTGTTACAAAGATTTTTGCTAAAGTCATATTTTTACGCTTTCACTGCTGACTGTTCCATAAACATTGTTCTTATAATGTTTTCATTTAATTTAAGTTGTCTTTTAAATTCTACAACTTTATCAGGTTCAAGATTTATTTTTAATACAGCAATAAAGCCGTCTCTATAGCCTTTAACATCGTATGCAAGTTTTTTTCTGCCCATTTTATCTGTATCGGCAACGCTTCCGCCTAATGAGCTAACTGTTTCTTCGATTTTGGCAATAACTTTATCTGCTTCATCATTATCTAAATTTGGTTTAATTGTTGCAAGCAGTTCGTATTTTTTCATGATTTCTCCTTATTGTACTTACTTTGTTACAAAATGCTAGCACAAACATATTTTTGAAACAACAAAAAACTTAACATATCTAAATATTTTTGTCAGATGAAAAACTCGCCATCGAATACTTTTGTTGCTGAGCCTGTCATATAAACATTTTCGCCGTTGTACTCTATTGTAAGTTCACCACCAGGCAGTTCTACTGTTACGGTGTTGTCTAAAAAGCCTTTTAAAATTCCTGCAACAACTGTGGCGCAAGCTCCTGTGCCACAAGCTAATGTTATGCCGCAACCTCTTTCGTACACATCAAGTCTAACCCTTGCACGATTTTTTATTTGAACAAATTCTACATTTGTTTTTTCGGGAAAAAGCTTGTGAACTTCGATTTTTGGGCCGTATTCAAGTGCTAGCTTTTTGCTGTCATCATCAGTAAAAATTACACAGTGTGGATTACCCATACTTATGGCACATGCCCTAAAGCCTTCAACTTCAAAGTCTTGCGGGGTTTTGCTTTCAACAGGTATTTTTTCTGCTTCTAAAATCGGTTTACCCATATTTACGCACACTCTGCCATCAGGTAAAATTTTTGGGATAATTGTGCCTGCTAAAGTTTTAACCGAAAATTCATCTTTATTAACAAGTTTATTTTCGCGTGCAAACTTTGCAAAACAACGAATACCGTTTCCGCACATTTGTGCAACAGAGCCATCAGAGTTATAAAAATCCCAGCCTATATCCGTATCATCCGTTTTAGTTGGTGAAAAAAGCCCGTCTGCACCTATTCCAAAATTTCTGTCGCACATTTTTTTTGCAAATTCTGATGTTGCTTTTTCTTCGTTTAAAATTACAAAATCGTTGCCAAGCCCCTGCCATTTTTCAAATTTAATTGTTTTCATACATCTCCCTGTTGAATTTTTCTAAATATTTTATTGTGCATTCCGTTGCGCCGCGATTTTTTTCAAGTGCACGACGACAATTTTCTTTAACTCTGTCTAAATAGCTTTCATCTGATAAAAATTCAGACATTTTACTTTCAAGTTCTTCGTAATTATTAACAATAAAGGCGCAATCAAGTTCACACAGGTTTTTATATATCTGACGGAAGTTTTTTATATTTGGGCCTGAAATAACAGGTTTGTCCCAAATTGTCGCCTCAAGCGGATTGTGCCCACCTGTTGAATCAAAACTTCCGCAAATAACGCAAATATCGCAAGCGCTGTATACTTTTGCAAGTTCGCCGGTTGTGTCTAAGATTATTGCATCATTATTGCTAAATGTTGCATTTTGACTCTTTTTACCATACTTTATTTCATTTGACTTTAATATTTTTTCAATTTGAGAAACTTTTTCAAGATGTCTCGGTGCAATAATAAGTTTTAATTCTTGATTTTTCTCTTTAATATTTAAATAACTTTTAATCAAAGGTTCGTTTTCATCTGCATGGGTTGAGCCGAAAATTACAACTTTTTTCCCCAAGGTATTTAAATCAAATATATATTTGTGTCTTATATAATCATCAGGTTTTTCTATGTCAAATTTTATGTTTCCTGTTGTAACTACTTTGTTTTCCGGTGCACCAATTTCCACAAATCTTTTTGCATCTTCATATGTTTGTGTAAGTATTGCGCTGTAGTTTGACAAAACTTTTCTAAAGAAAAAAGAAAGTTTTTTATAGCTTTTAAATGTTCCCTCTGAAATTCTGCCATTTACTATAAACAATGGAATTGCAAGTTCTTTCATTGTTTTGGAGAAATTTGGCCAAATTTCTGTTTCCATAATTATTACCATTTCAGGATTAATTGCTTTAACTGCGTTGTTTATAGCCTTTTTTGTGTCGTAGGGAAAATAAGTTATCATTTTGCATTTGTCGGAAAGTTTATTTTTGGCAAGCTCTTGTCCTTGAGGAGTAGAGGTTGTTAAGACTATGTCATTTTTAAAATTCAGTTTGTTAATTAGTGTTTGTGCCAACATAACTTCGCCGACGGAAACAGCGTGAATCCATATTGTGCGATTTATAAATTTAAAGCCGTAGTTGCCGAATTTTTCTTTTTTGCCTGCACCTATTTTTTTTGAAAATAAGCTCAGGATTTGTAAAATTAAAACTCCAAGTGTTTCATATATAAAATTATAGATTTTCAACATTAATTTCTGCCTCAAAACTCCTATCCCATGGCAGGGAATAACTTACGTTATTATACTTAAAATCAAGATAATTTGCGATTATTTTTTCAAAAATTTTCAAATCTTTATTTTTTTCTTTTAAGGCTTCTTTAAAATTGGGCGCATTTTCGCGCACATATTTTCTAATGCTTGCCTGATACGCCCAATCATCCATTAATCTTATAAACATAAGTTTTTTAAAGGCATTTTCATTAAAAGAGTTGTTTTTTTGCGCTATATATCTGACTATTGCACTTAATATTGCACATCCTATTGAGTTTGCGCTTGTGTTATAGCCACAAAAACCAATTAAATTTTCATCTTTTTTATTTAAAATTTCTTCAATAAGACCGCAATCAGCGCCGTTTGCATTTGAAATGTCTGCTATGAAATATTTTTTATCAGGAAAGTTAATTTGTTTTGCAAGTTTGTTAATTTTATCCCCAAGGACATAATCGCCTTGTTCAAATTCAAAATTGTTTATTAAAAAACTAAGTTCGGCATTTTGTGATATTTTACATCCTGCAAGCCTTAGCTGACCTTCGACACAGTCTTTAACGCTTATATCTTCGTATCTTGAAATTTTATCTGTAGAATTTTCATATACGTAAGTTGTTCTAACGCTTATATCCTCATTTAATGCCCTTGCTAAAAGAGTTAACGGTATTTCATCGGCGCCTGTCTTTATAAAAGCATTTAAATTTCTGCTTTTTATTTCTTTTTCCAAAAACTCGGCTTCTTCAACGTTTAAGCCGTATTGACCCGTATCATCTTTTGAAAACACAAGCGTATCAAGTGTTTTGTCCCCAACCCAATCGAGATACAACTTATTTATATCAAAATTTCTTTTTCTTGTATCAAGATAGTCGTTTAAAATGTCTTGCGGGATTTGATTGTAAACGCAGTTGTAGCTTTTTTCTTTTCTTGATTTATGTTGGTAGTAAGAAAATTCAAAAATCCTTTTGCCCCACTGTGACCAGTATTCTTTTTCTTCTTCGTTTATGTTATTGTTTGAGATACGCATAATACTTGAAAAAGCAAGTATTTTTTTTGCTTTTTCCCTTATTATATTTTTAAATTTTAAAAGCCTTTCTTTAATTTCTTCGTATGTTTCAGGGCATCTTCTTGAGCTTACAAGCCCGCCATATGCTACTGTATCAAGCGAAATAACTAAAATATCCACTTCTTCAAGATTTTTAAGAAAGTCGTATATGGCTTCTATATTTGCTTGCTCTGTAAGGTTGCCAAGGAACTTTCTTTTTGGCATGAAAAGCTCAATGTTTTTGTCTTGGGCTAAAATATCCTCTACAAGAGTGTAGCAAATAGGGCGATTATCTATTGGAATTAGTGCTATTTTTTTCATAAAAATATTTTACATCATATTCTGTTTGATTTACAATTATTACAAAATTTTGTTTTTTGGAGATTACTTTGAAATTTAAGTTGGATGAAATTATAAATTGTACAGGTGCTCAAATTCTTTACCAAAAGGATATTTCAGGTGAGTTTGAGATTTCAACGGACACGAGAAAATTAAAAAAAGGCAATATTTACCTGCCCTTGCGCGGTGAAAATTACGACGGACATAATTTTATAGATAAAGCACTTGAAGTTGGCGCAAAAGGTTACTTTACGCAAGATAAGTTTAAAGTTAATAAAAATGCAGATTTTGTTTTATATGTTGAAAATTCTCTTGTTGCATATTTAAAACTTGCAAATTATATAAGAAATAAAATTAACCCAAAAGTTATTGCAATTACGGGTTCTTCAGGTAAAACCACGACAAAAGAAATGCTTTTCAGTGTTTTATCAACGACATATAAAACCCATAAAACATATTTAAACCATAACAATGAAATTGGACTCTGCCAAACAATGTTTACTATGAGCGAGGATTGTGAGGCCGTCGTTGTTGAAATGGGCATGCGAAATTTAGGTGAAATTGAACTGTTGTCGTCATATTGCAATCCTGATATAGGTATAATTACAAATATCGGTTCTGCTCATGTTGAGCGCTTGGGAAATTTAAAAAATATTGCGCTTGCAAAGTGTGAAATTGCAGCAGGGCTTAAAAAAGACGGCGTATTTATTAGCCCTGACTCAACCAGAATCAAAGAGAATTTAAATTTTGACGGAGAAAAGATTTTTACAAAATACAACGATGTTTCAAATGTCGAAATTAGTATTTCCCACTCAAAATTTAGATACGAAGGCATAGATTTTGAGCTTAATGTAGAGGGCGATTACAATATAGAAAATGCGCTTTTGGTAATAGAAGCAGCCAAAAAATTAAATATTCCGATACAAAATATACAAAAAGGACTGCTTGGCTATAAACCAATCGAAAAACGTTGGGAAGTAAGCGAAATCAAGGGTTTGACTTTTATTAACGACAGTTATAACGCAAACCCCGAGTCTATGAAAGCTGTTTTAAAAACTTTTCTTTCTGTGTATAAACCGCCATTAGTGCTTGTTTTGGGTAATATGGGCGAACTCGGTAAAGATGAAATAGCTTATCATAAAGAAATTGGCGAGTTTTTATGCGCATATGAGAATGTAAAACTTCTGACTGTAGGTAATTTGGCAAAATATATACTGAGAAATTCTACCCTTGAAGGTGTAGAGTTTGAAACTAATTTTGAGTGTGCAAAGTATATAATTGATAATATTGAAAAGGGTACTACAATATTACTGAAAGCATCTCGTGCAATGAAGTTTGAAGAAATAATCGAAATGGTGGGCAGATTATGATAATGATGAGCGTATCCGCTTTAATAGCACTTGTTTTGGCGCTTTTACTCGGTGTTCCGTATCTTGCATTTATGAAAAAGAAAATGTATGGTCAATACATTA
Organism: Candidatus Gastranaerophilales bacterium; assembly: GCA_944324895.1. Taxonomy (GTDB): domain Bacteria; phylum Cyanobacteriota; class Vampirovibrionia; order Gastranaerophilales; family Gastranaerophilaceae; genus Galligastranaerophilus. Next base: position 7,275 of record CALUYC010000130.1, on the reverse strand, counting down.
GAGAAGAAGTTGCACAGTTGCATGCTCAGAAAAATCAAACCCCTACAACAGGCGGTGTTTTTCTTATAATATCGATACTTGCAGCATCTTTAATAACCTTGTTTATGGCTCAAGAAACTACAACAGGCGCCTTAATTGTTCTTATGACCTTAATTTTTTATGCCTTTACGGGTTTTGAAGATGATATAAAAAAAATTAAAGCCCATCAAAATTTGGGGCTATCTGCTAGAGGCAAGTTACTATTGCAGATTGCAGTTTCCATGCTGCCTGCTTTTTATCTTATTTTTTCAGGTAGAACCGAAATAACCTTTATGAATTTCTCGTTGGATTTAGGTTGGTTTTACCCCTTGTTTGCAGTTTTTATGATAGTCGGTTCATCAAATGCTCTTAATTTAACAGACGGACTTGATGGTCTTGCCGCAGGATGTTCGGTGTTCGCCTTTGGAGCTTGCGCTGTTTTATGCAAGCTAAATGGTTATACTGACCTTGCAATTATTTCTGCTGCTACCTCTGCAGCCTGTTTAGGGTTTTTATATTTCAATAAAAATCCTGCCAAAATCTTTATGGGCGATACAGGTTCGCTTGCTTTGGGCGGGTTGCTTGCAACTATTGCAATTATGGGTAAATTTGAACTTTGGCTTATCCCGATTGGCATTTTGTTTATTTGCGAAACACTTTCGGTTATGATTCAAGTTACAAGTTTTAGGTTAACAGGCAAAAGAGTGTTCAAGATGAGCCCTATTCATCATCATTTTGAGCTTTCGGGCTGGGGTGAAAAAAAGATAGTATTTGTCTTTGCTCTTGTAAGTGCTCTTGGCGGTCTGCTTGCCATAGTTGGATTTTATGTACAGAAAATGTTTGGGAATTAAGTTATGAGTAATAAGGTTTTAGTCATTGGTTTTTCTGTCACAGGGTATGCTGCAGCAAAGTATTTAAGTGGCAACTATGATGTGTATTTAACTGAAGCAAATCCGGCCAAAGATGAAGATGTAGATAAAATTTCAGAATTGCAAAACTTGGGAGTTAAGCTTGAGTTTTCGGGTCACAGCGATGAATTTTTATCTGATGCTAAATTTGCAATAGTCAGCCCTTCAATCCCTCGTGATGCTGCAATTTTAAGAAAATTAAACGAAAATAACATTGAATATTTTTCAGATCTTGAATATGTCTTTAGAGTTACAAAAAACCAAAATAAACCAAAAATGCTTGTTGTGACAGGCACAAACGGAAAAACCACCACAACGCTTTTAATGTCCCATATATTTTCAAAAGTGTTCAATGCGCCTTCTTGCGGTAATGTTGGAACTTCGCCTTTTGAACATTTGCAAAATAATCCGGATTATTTAATTGCAGAAGCAAGTTCGTATCAACTTAATTATTCTAAAGAACTTGCACCAAAAATTGCAGTTTTTTGCAATTTAACCCCTGACCATTTAGCTTGGCATGGCGGTCTTGACGGTTATTTTGAGGCTAAAGCGGCAATTTTCAAAAGAATGAACAAAAATGCTCATGCTATTTTAAACTTTGATGATGAAAAAGTAAAAAATCTTTCTAAAGATTTAAGCTGCGCTGTTCACTTTTTTGCATTGGAAAAGTCTAAATTGCCTGATGTAGATGGCAACTGTTATATTGATAATGATGCAATTTTTTATGGCAATGAAAAAATAATCGATATTAAGGATGTTCCAATAGTGGGCAATCACAATTTGCAAAATGTAATGTGTTGCATTGTTGCTGCAAAAATTGAAGCTCTTGATACAAAGGTAATTTCTGATGCAATAAAAGAATTTAAGGCGCCGGCGCATCGTTGTGAATTAATAAGAGTGCTTGATAACACAGCGTATTATAACGATTCTAAGGCAACAAATCCTGAGGCCTCTATTGTTGCCATAAATTCTTTTAAAGGGAAAAAAGTTGTTCTAATTGCAGGCGGCAGAGATAAAAATACTTCTCTTGACGAGTTTATAAAATCAATAAAGGAAAGAATTTCAAAAGTTGTATTAATTGGTGAAGCCACAAAAAGATTTATGGATGAATTGTATAACAGCGGGTATACAAACATTGTGCATGCCCAATCTCTCGAGGAGGCAATAGATTTGGCCAGTTTAGATAAGCCTGATGCAGTTTTGTTGTCGCCGGCATGTGCAAGTTTTGATATGTTCAAAAATTACGAGGAAAGAGGGGAGGCCTTTAGGCGCTATGTCCTATCAAAGAAGCAACTCGTATCACGATAGAGATTCAGGAAATAACTACATAATTTCTCAGCCTGACAGCACTCTTGTTACTGTTGTTATTTTTCTTGTTGTTATTGGAATTATGGCGATATTCTCTGCAGGTTCTCCTCGGGCCATTGCAAATGGTGATAACCCGTTAATTTTTACCGTAAAACAGCTTGCTTGGCTTATCGCAGGTATTGGTTTTGCGTCTTTTTTCTCAAAATATGATTATAAAAAGTTAAAAGTTTGGTCAATTCCTTCGTGTGTTTTTGTTCTTATTTTGCTTTTGTTGGTACAGTTTTCACCATTAGGATTAATGGTTAACGAGGCAAAAAGATGGATAGCTTTAGGGCCACTGCAATTTCAGCCTTCTGAGCTTGCAAAGCCTGCGGTAGTTCTTGCTTTTGCATCGCTTTTCTCATCAAATATAAATATTTTTGACGAGCGTAAAATGCCTTTTTATGTTTTGTTTGCTGCTATGTTATTTTTAATTTTAAAGCAACCAAACTTATCTATGGTTATTTTGTTGTGCACAACCTGTGTTTCGATGTATTTTGTCGCAGGTGGCAGAATAAAAACAATAATTACGGCGTTTGCTTGTGCTGTGCCTGTTTTAGCATTTTCAATATTGGGGTATCAGAAGCAAAGAATTATAGTCTGGCTTGACCCGCAGAAAGACCCGCACAATGCAGGTTACAATATTATTCAATCCCTTGTTGCCTTTGCAGGCGGAGGTTTTTTTGGTGTAGGGTTTGGCAATTCAAAACAAAAACTTTCATGGTTGCCCGAGGGGCATACGGATTTCATCTTTGCGGTAATTGCTGAAGAATTTGGTTTTTTGGGTTGTTTCTTTATAATTTGTCTGTTTGCAATGTTTGCATATCGCGGCTTTATTGCTGCAAAGCGTTGTCCTGATATGTTTGGCAAGTTGCTTGCCGTAGGCATTACTTTCTCAATATGTTTTCAGGCTTTGATGAATATTTCTGTTGCAAGTTCATTTTTACCTGCTACCGGTATTCCCTTGCCCTTTATTAGTTATGGAGGTTCGTCTTTATTTGTTTCTCTTTGTATGTTTGGTGTATTGTTAAATATATCTAAAAAAAGAGTTCAGAGGATTAAACCCTATGCACCATATTAAATATTTTATTACAGGCGGCGGTACAGGCGGACATATATATCCCGCTATTGCTGTTGTGGATGAGTTAATTAAAAACGGTACAAATAAAGAGGATATATATTATATCGGCAATAAAAATAATCTTGAGTTTCAAGTTGCAAAAGCTAAAGATTTAAATTTTTTGTCATACAATGTTTCAGGCATGCCGCGAAAGGTGTCCTTTAAATTGGTTTTGTTTTTTGTTAAATTCTTTTTGGCAATTTTTGTAGCATTTTATTATGCATTAAAATATAAACCCAATGTTGTTTTTGCAACCGGCGGGTATGTTTGTGCACCGATTTTAACTGTTGCAAAAGTTTTAAAAATACCATATGTTTTGCATGATTGCGATGCGCACCCCGGTATAGTTTCCAGACTTTTTTCATCGAGTGCAAATTCGATTTCTCTTGCTTTCGAAAGCGCAAAACAATATACAAAGTGTAAAAACCCATACTGTTTAGGTAATCCTATAAGGGAAGATTTTAAAACACTTACACGAGATGAAGCAAGGAAAATCCTTGATATAAAAAGAAATTTTGTAATTTTAATTATGGGTGGTTCATCCGGTGCTAAAAAAATAAACGATTGTGCTTTAGGTATTGTTGAAAAATATAAGAATAACCCTGATGTTCAAATAATTTGGCAGACGGGTAAAAAGAATTATGACGATGTGAAAAACAAGCTTTCTAGCGTAGCGGACAATCTTATTTTACGTCCTTATTTTGAAAATATGGCAATCCCGCTTATGGCGGCAAATGTTGCAATTTCGCGCGCAGGTTCACTTTCTCTGTCAGAGCTATCTGCTGCGGGATTACCTTCTATACTTATACCATATCCCTATGCAGCAGCTGATCACCAGAGAATTAATGCTAAAAAAATGTGTGAACTTGGTGCATCTGTTTATTTGGATGACAATGACTGTAGCGAGCAAAGTCTTTTAAATACTCTTGAAGATTTTATTTGCAATAAAGAAAAGCTCTCCCTTGCTGCAAAATGCGCAAAAGATAACGCAAAGTATAATGCTGCAAGTGAAATAGTGAAATTAATAAACACTGCATCAGGGGTCAAAAATGAAAAGTGCTGAGAGTATTTTAACCTCAAAAAATAAGTTTCATATTAACCTTGGGCTGAATAGAACACTTGAGGCTCTTGAAAGAGTTGGAAATCCACAGAATTATCTTGAATTTATTCATGTTGCGGGTACGAACGGCAAGGGTTCTGTGTGTGCAATTTTAAATGAAATTTTATGCACACATTTTTCAAATACTGATGTTAAAATCGGACTTTTTACAAGTCCGCATTTGTTTTCATACTGCGAGAGAATACGAATTAACGGGCAGGATATTTCACAAGGCGACCTCGATAAATATATAGAAATTGCAGCAAAAGCCCATAGTGAACTTACGGAGTTTGAAATTTTAACTGTTGCTGCTTTCTTATATTTTAAGGATAACAATGTTAAGTATGTTATTTTAGAAGTGGGTCTTGGCGGTCGTTTTGATTCTACAAATGTAATTAATAGCCCTCTTTGTTGTGTTATTACAACTTTGGACTTTGACCATACAGCTCGTTTGGGTAATACAATAGATGAAATTGCGTATCAAAAAGCGGGCATAATTAAGAAAAATTGTCCTGTTGTGCTGGGTGATGACAATTTAGGTTTTAAAGTAATAGATAAATGCGCGAAAGAAAAATTTGCACCTGTTTTTTCTGTTGAAAGGCTTAGCAAAAATTCATTTTCAACAATTATGATTAATAATTGCGAGTATGATTTTGCTCTTTTTGGTGATTATCAGGCTCAAAATCTTGCGCTGGTACTTGAAACACTCAAACACTTGCCTTTTAAAGTAAGTGATGATACCTTAAAAATTGCCCTAAAAAATGTTAAATGGAAATTTCGTCTTGAGTACGATAAAGAAAAAAAACTTTTAATTGATGGTGCTCATAATCCTTCGGGCACAAAGACTTTAAGGGGTTTTTTGAACAAATATTTTTCTGATTGCAGAAAAACTTTTATTTTCGGATGTTTGAATAATAAAGATTATAAAAGTATGCTAAAAGAGCTTATATTTCCTGAAGACAAGTTATATTTTTACGAATTTGATTATCCAAACGCGCTAAAGTTTGAACAGTTGCCGAGTGATATTAAAAATAAAGCACAAAAAACTTTGACACCGTTAGATATTATTAAAAACGATGATAATTTAAAGATAGTTTGCGGTTCGCTTTATATGCTGGGCAAGTTATTTAATCCCCGTTGAGCCAAAACCGCCTTCTTGCCTTTGTGTTAATGACAGTTCTTCAACTGTTTGCAGTTTTGCCCTTACAACAGGTGCCACAAGCATTTGAGCTATTCTGTCTCCACGATGTACAGTAAAGTTTTCATTTGAAAGATTTATAAGGCCAACACAAACTTCGCCCCTGTAGTCTTCGTCAATAGTGCCTACGCAATTTGAAAGACTAATCCCGCTTTTTATCGCCAGTCCGCTTCTTGGGCGTACTTGTGCTTCAAAGTTTTTTGGTAATTCTATTTTAATCCCTGTCGGAATAAGTGCCCTTTCAAGGGGTTTTAGAGTAACCGCTGTTTCATTTGCAGCGTATAAATCCATTGCAGCCGCACCTGTTGTTTGGTATTCGGGTAATTTATAACAATGCGGCAGTTTTTGAATCTTTAGTATTATTTCTTGTGTCATATTTGTCTCCTCCACAATTCAACTCGTATAAATATTTAAGTCCCTCAAGCGTAAGGGATGGATTAATGTAATCAAAACCGCGTTCCATAGTATCAAAAAGAACGTTTGAGTATCCGCCTGTTGCTATAATTGTTGCTTTTTGCCCCAGTTCTTTTTCGCAAGCTTTTATCATACCTTCTATCATTGCGGCATGACCTCTTACAATACCTGAGAGCATTGCGCTGATTGTATCTTTTCCTATTGCATTTTCCGGAGCTTCAATTTTTAACTTAGGTAATTTTGATGTAAACTGACTGAGGGCTTTTGCTTGAATTTTAAGACCCGGCGCTATTAAACCGCCTATAAAATTTTTATTTTCATCAACTATATCAAAGCTTGTGGCCGTTCCTAAATCAATAACTATTGCCGGTAATTTATATAAAATAGCTGCAGCGCTTGCATTTGCAAGTCTGTCGGCTCCTGCTTCTTTTGGTTGTTTTAAATCAATTTTTATTGGTAATTTTGCCTTGTGTGACAATATAAAAGGCGTAATATTTAAATATTTTTCAAGAGCCATTTTGTATGTTTCGCACAGTGGAGCTACCACGCTTGAAATTATTGCACTGTCAATATGTGGGGCTATATTTGAATTTTGCAAAAGATTGAGTATTAAAATGCCGTACTCATCTTCAAAACGTTTAATATCAGAAGCAATATTCCAATTTTTTTCCAAATTGCCACTGTTGTTATATACGCCTATATTTGTGTTTGTGTTACCTATATCAATTACTAAAAGCATAATTTTAATTTAGCACAAAAACAAAATGACAAAAATTAGAAATATTAAGTTTTGTTAAAAAAGTATATACTTTTGCGCAATTTTATATACAAAATATTTTTTATATATATACAAATGAAATAAAAGGAAAAAATATGTTAAATCTACTGTTAACAATATTAAATTATAAAAGCCTAAAAGAAACACTTAATGCTGATAATATTGAAGACAGCCAAGCGCTCCAATCTCAACAAATGTTGTCTTCTGCTGAAGAAACAGATTTGCAAAATCAGCAAACTCAAGAAGAAGCTCTTGTTGAAATGGACTTAGGTGCAATGGAAGATGTAAGTGATGAAGATTATATGAAAGCAATGCAAAAATTGAGCCAAATTGCAAATAAATTTGAAGTAAAAATGCAAAAATTACTTGCAGACAACCAAGCTAAAGAAAAAC
>CALUYC010000129.1 GCA_944324895.1 Candidatus Gastranaerophilales bacterium | reverse complement strand
ATTTTTGAGGGAAAATAACGAAATAAAAATTGTTATATGGGAAAAAAGCCACAGAATTAAGGGCGTATGGGACTTTAAAAACTATTTAAAAAATGTTATAATAAATGTAGAGACCCATAAGGTTTATCAGCTTTTTAATTAATAGAGCAATCTTCGCATACTAAATATAAGGAGTTAAAATATGGCTGTTGTCCCTGATTTTTTAATCAAAAGGGTTTACAAAAAGGGTTCTCTGCGCTCATGTGATGAGGGAATTGAGTTTGACCTTAAAAATGTTCTTGGTCCCGGGGTGATTTGCGGACTTGAGTATGTTCAGATTAATGACCACAAGTTTACAAAAGATGCAATAAGCTTTATAACGCAAGGTGTTGAGCTTTTTGCAAATTCCGTAAGCGAAGTTAATCCGATTCGTTTTCGTCTTGGTCAAGAAGGCACAATGAAGCTTATGGAGCAGGTTGAATGTCTTAAAAACGGGGTGAATAAAATTATTATTGAGTTTTTGAATCCCGAAGCAGGCAGAATGAAAATTACCCTTGAAGATAATTTGAATCTTGCCTAAATAAAGAATAGATAAAGATTGTATACTATGCTGGACAAAAATATTTTTTGGGTGTAAAATACTTAAGCTTTATTTAAGAGAAGGTATTTTACATGCTAAAAACTTTATTTGAATTACTGCGACGTAGATTTTGCAAGTTACAGGAGGCTCGCATTTACGTTCGTATTGATTAAAATAAATAATTAAATATGAATTTTAAAGAGCCGCCAATAAGACGGCTCTTTTAGTTTAAAATTTTTAACAAAAGTGTATAAAATACGCAAAAAAATGTCATCACAAGTGTTAGTTAATAAGTGAAGGTTAAAATAATGATAAAAAACATGCGACATACCTTACAGATTAATAAAGGGGTTCAAAGACTTATGAACCTTATTTGGGGACTATAGGAAATTTGTAGGGATAAGAAATGTCAAATTTAAGCATAACAACAAAAATAATTCAACAACTAAGTAACAATAGCGGCTCTGTAGTACCGATTGCCACAAAAGACACTTTAAGCAACTGTGCTATTACCTATATTTACAACAAAGAAGCATCTAAAGAAGACGGCAAAGAAAGAGCAATAGAAGAGTTTGGAACGGAAGTTCTCTGGATTGGCGGTATACCGTTATTAAAAAAACTTTTTGACATAACGGTTTATAAATTTTTTAAAGCTGACCCCGATTTTGATATCAGAAATTTAAAGAAAAATGCGCAAGGCAATCTTGAAAGGCTTGAGTTTCTCGCAAAAAATGCGCCTGATATTAAACAAAAACAAGTTCTTGAAAACATTTTAAAAAATGAAAATGTTCAAAAACTCTACAAAAGACTCCATGTTGCAAAGTTTATAACTGCAACGGCTGCAACTCTTGCGGGTTTGAGCGGACTTATTATTTACAAACAAAAAACAACTCAAAAAGAACTTGAACAAAAATATAAGAATAAAATGGAACTCCAAAACGCTTGTAATAAAGAAGCAACAAAAAGCCCCGTATTTAATAAGTTTATGGGCAACAAAGAAACTTCCTTTAAAGGCGGCGGTATATCTAAATTTTTATCCGGATTTATGTATAACCCTGTTATGAATATGTCTATACTTGATGGCGGTATTACAGCTACAAGACTTGCTCAGGGCAGAAAGGGCGAAAGAGCTGAAATAGGCTTTAAGGAAGGATTTCAGATACTGTTTATTTACTGTTTAGCAGAGCCTATTCAAAAAGGGCTTGAAACTCTGAGCGCTAAATTCTTAAAAACTCCAATAAAAAATGAATATCAGCTTTTAAGCAGCGATAAATTAAAAGAGCTTATTACATCAGATACTCTGAAAGATTCTGTTGAAACCTTGATGAAAACTGATGATAACAAGGTTCTTGAATATCTGTATAAAAATCAGGAAAATGCACTTGTAAAAATGCTTAAAATCTCCGGCGAGTTACCTACAATCAAGGGTAGCGATGCAATCGATGCGCTTTCTTTTGTGGATGTTAAAAAGGTTAAAAATGCGGCAAAAAATATATCCGAGCTTGCTCAAAGTACAGCCGGAAAAGCCGATTTAGATAAATATTTATCAAAGGTTAAAAACATTAAAGGTGTATCCGTTATAGCAAATATTTTAATAGGTGCCGCAGCAATAGGTATATTGCAGCCGATGTTAAATATTATTCAAAGAAAGAAAAATAACAACGGCGAAACAATTAACCCCGCTATCAAAAAGCTTGAAAAAGATATGGAACAAAAATTTGCATTTAGCGGTACGGACGAAAAACTAAACCTCAATAAATAAGCGTCTGCCTACGATGTTTGGCTTTCCGTTGTAATAGCCTGCAAAGTAGCCGCCGCTGACGGGAGTGTTTTTGCCATAGTTTTGTGAAGAATTAAAGCTTGAGCCTAAAAACGGGTTTTGGTCTTGTGCAAAAGGATTGTAGCTCTTTTTAGCACTCACGGGAGCGCTTTGTGTTGTTTGCATAGACTTTGTAATCATAGAAACAAGATTTGTCAGCATATCATTCCTTTCGCATGTTTATATGTTTTTTATAATGAAATTTTAAAATTTGTCTATATTTATTTTAGCGAATTATTGCAAATAAAATAAAATAAAATAATAAAAAATCATCCGTTTGAATGATATTTTAATTTTAAAAAATTTAATTTTAAAAATATCTCTGTTAAAAATCGCAATTTCATGCTAGAATCTTATTAAACTGAAAAATATTCATATAAGAGGTACAGGAAGATTAACTATATAGCATATATCGCGCTTGCGGTTTTGGCAGTTGCGCTTGTTGTTTCGATTATTACAAATGCAAAACAAAAAACAAAACTGGAAGTCTTTAGCGAAAACGAGAAAAAATTACAAAAAGAGTTTGAGGAAAAGGAAAGCTTCTTAAAGAAAGAAGCGATGATTGCTGCAAAAGAACAGCTTCACTTTGAGCGCCAAAAATTTGACGATGAAGTGCGTGAAAGACGCTCTGAGATAAACAGACTTGAAAACTCTTTAATGAAAAAAGAAGAACAGCTTGAAGAGCGTGTTCAAAAAAATGTTGATAAAGAGCATGAGCTAAACAAAAAATATGACGAACTTCTTGATAAAGAAGATTATCTTGCGGAAATTGTTGCAAAACAACTCTCTGAACTTGAGCGTGTTGCACAGCTTTCTCGCGAAGAGGCAAAAAATATGCTCTTAGAGCAGCTAAAGGCAGAACTTGCGCAAGAGCAGGTTCAG
>CALUYC010000128.1 GCA_944324895.1 Candidatus Gastranaerophilales bacterium | reverse complement strand
TGCCAGAAGATACTGTTCAAACTTCTCAAGAAGAAGAGGCACAACAAGAAACCAGCCTTGCTGATGAATTCAATGACTGGGTAGACTCCCATGGCGCGGCAATGGATGAATATATGGATAAATTGGCACAAGTTGACTCTAAATTATCAGAATTAGAAAATAACCCAAATTCTGACATTAGCGTCGATGAAATATTTGCACAAATGCAAGAAGCAGAAAGACAATATAATCAACAGGCCGATGAAATCGGTAATTTCAACTTTATAAGCGATGGAGTAGAAATACAAAGAAGCGACGGAACTGTAAACTTTGAACTATACGCTCAAGAAGGTGAAAAGCTGGCGGAATCATTACAAGACAGCTGGGAAACAGATGGTGAAGAAGGAATAGATATTGAAGAATATCATGATGCCGAAATAGCAAGAATGGGTGATATGGAAGTTACCCAAGAAGTTGAGGACTCTATAAAAGACGCATTTAATATGATGGATTTAAATAATGATGGCGTAATTGATAAAAGTGAAATCCAAAGCGTGTACTCTGTTGTAGATATGGCAGATGGCAATGTAGACGGACAAATTGAAATAGAAACGTACAGCAACGCTTTATCAGCCAGTGATACAATAAAAAGTAACGCGATTGATTTTCAAAAAAGACTTGAAGAAGATAAATAAAAGCGGGATACAAAGCCCGCTTTTTTTATATTAAAAACTGTTGTATAATAGCCCTATGAAAGACAGCAAGGCAAAATTATATGTAATAACAGGTCCATCCGGCGTTGGCAAGGGAACTGTACTCAATAAATTTTTTGAAAAAAATAAAGGAGATATAATATACTCGGTCTCTGCAACGACAAGAAAGCCACGTCTTGGAGAAAAAGACGGTGTTAATTACTTTTTTGTTTCAAAAGAAGAATTTGAACGCGAAATAAAAAATAATGAATTTCTTGAGTGGGCAAAGTATTCTGACAACTACTACGGAACAAAAAAAGAATTTGTTTTAAGTTCACTTAAAAAAGGGATTAGCGTCATACTTGAAATAGAAACTCAGGGCGCTAAAAAAGTTATGGAACAATACCCAAAATGCGTTTCAATTTTTATTATGCCGCCGAATATGGACGAGCTTGAAAAACGCTTGAGAGGCAGAAAAACGGAAACAGAAGAAATGATTTTAAAACGCCTTGATGTCGTTAAAAAAGAACTTGAAGAATCTCAAAACTATAAATATGTTGTAATAAACGACAAAGTAGAAAAAGCTTTTGAACAACTGCAAGATATATACGAAAAAGAGAGGGCGCTATGAAAAATATCCTAATCGGCATAACCTCGTCCATTGCAGCTTATAAAATTTGCGAACTTGTAAGGATGTTCAAAAAATCAGACTACAATGTCAAAGTTATAATGACACCCGATGCAAAAAACTTTGTAACACCGCTTACGCTTGAAACACTCAGCTCCAATCCGGTTTTTTGCGAACAGTTTGAACCAAGAAATAAAACTGAGCACATTAGCTTGTGCGAATGGGCAGATGTATTTATAATTGCACCGCTAAGTGCTAATACATTGAGCAAAATGGCTCTTGGTATATGCGATAATTTATTAACATCAGTTTTTTGCGCATACTTAGGACACAAAAAACCAATAATACTTGCCCCTGCAATGAATACAGGTATGTGGCAAAACCCGTTTGTACAGGAAAATCTTGAAAGACTCAAGGACTTTGGATGCGAAGTTTTAGAACCTGAAAGTGGTTTTCTTGCTTGTGGTACAAACGACAAAGGCAGATTATGTTCTTTGGATAAAATATTTAACTCAATTAGTAAAAACAATCATTTAAAGGGTAAAAAAATTGTTATAACTGCAGGCGGAACCAAAGAGGCAATAGACCCTGTTCGTTTTATATCAAATTCTTCATCGGGCAAAATGGGCTTAGCGCTTGCAGATTGCGCATATGAGCAAGGAGCAGATGTAACAGTTGTTTGTACGTTTGAAACAAATAAACCGTATAAAGTCATTATTGCACCTGACGCCAAACAAATGCTTAATGAAACAAAAAAAGCTTTTATAGAAAATAAGGCCGATGTTTTAATTATGGCGGCAGCTGTCAGCGATTACAGGGTCAAAAATTATTCAAAAAATAAAATATCAAAAGAAAAAACAGGGCAAACTTACAGCCTTGAACTTGTGCAAAACCCTGATATTCTAAAGACAATGTGTGAACAAAAAAGTAAAGATCAAACAGCGATAGGTTTTTGCCTCTCAAGCGAAAATGTTTTAGAAAATGCAAAAGAAAAAATTGAATCAAAAGGGTGTGATTTAATAATTGCAAACGAGGCCAAAACAGCCCTTGGAAGTGATGAAAACGAAGTTTGGATAATAGATAAAGCACAAAATATCCAAAAAATAAATAAAACAACCAAAGAAAATGTAGCGCGCGCAATTTTGGAGAAGTTATATGATTAAAACAGAAGAAATTATTTCAAAAATTGAAAAGTATGCATCCCCTGATTTGGCAGAAAACTGGGACAATACTGGCTGGCAAATTAATTTGCACCATGATTACACAAATCGTGTGCTTGTAGCGCTTTCATTCACTAAAGAAGTGCTGGAGCAGGCAATAACAAATGATTGCGACCTTATTATTACACATCATCCTCCAATTTTTCACAAATTAAATAAAATCGATAACAACATATTAATTCAAGCTATAAAGCATAATATTTGCGTATATAGTGCACATACAAATTTAGACAAAACATATGGTTCGACAACTGACGCACTTTGCGGGGTTTTAGGTTTGAAAAACCTTATAACCGTAAACGATTACATCAAAATTTCACATCTGAAAGATGAAATTGCGCTTGACGAGTTTGTTTTAGGAATAAAACAATCCCTAAATTCCGAAAGAATAAAACTAATCAATCCCTCGAACGTTCAAACTGTTAGAAATGTTGCAATATGCGCAGGCGGTGGCGGAAGTCACATTGAAACACTAAACGACTACGATGTAGACCTTTATATTACAGGTGACATAAAATTTCACTCAGCACTTGAAGTTGAAGGGTTTGCAGTGGCTGACATTGGTCACTTTGAATCAGAATTGCCGGTTTTACCGCTAATTCAAGGCTTAATAGCTAAAACCGGTGTTGAAACCATAATTGCACGCGAACAAGTGCCTTGGACATATGTATAAGGAGAAAAGATGCCAATACGTTTTTTAACATCAGGCGAATCACATGGTGAATGCTTAAATGCAATAATAGAAGGCATTGGCGCAAATTTTGAACTTGATTTTGATTTCATAAATTCAGAGTTAAAGGCCCGTCAAGGTGGCATAGGACGTGGCGGCAGAATGAAAATTGAAACCGATTTAATTCACTTTAACTCAGGTGTAAGATTTGCAAAAACAACAGGTGCGCCAATTTGTATTCAAATAGACAATCGTGATTACAAAAATTGGCTTATTCCAATGAGTGTAGAAAAATTAAATATAGATATGCTCACAAAAGAAGAAAAAGAATTATTAAAATCAAAAGAAATTGAAAATGTACGCCCTGGACATGCTGACTTTGCAGGTGCAATAAAATATAATCAAAAAGATATAAGAAATATTTTAGAGCGCTCAAGCGCAAGGGAAACGACAACTCGTGTTGCACTGGGTGCAATTTGTCAAAATATTCTTAAAAACTTTGATATTGAATTCACATCAGAAGTTATAAGTCTTGGCGGAGAAGAAGACCCTGAAAAATTTGAAGCAAAAGTCAAGGAAGCTCAAGAGCTCGGCGAAAGCTTGGGTGGTAAAGTTAAAATTACAATAAAAAATCTGCCTATAGGTCTTGGCAGCTTTGTGCATTGGGACAAAAGGCTTGATGGCAGGCTGGCACAAGCTGTTATGAGTGTTCCTGCTATAAAAAGTGTTGAAATAGGGCTTGGGTCAAAATGCTCAGATAGCTTTGGCTCACTTGTACATGATGAAATATTCTTGGACGAAAACAAAAGAATTATAAGGAAAACAAATAACTCAGGCGGTATTGAAGGCGGTATGACAAATGGCGAAGATGTAGTCATTACAGCAACAATGAAGCCGATTCCAACAATGAAAAAGGCTCTAAGGTCAATAAACTTAAACACAAAAGAAGCAGTCAGCGCACACTTTGAACGCGCAGACACCTGTGCTGTTCATGCCTGTGGCGTTGTTGTTAAAAATATGTGCGCAGTTGTAATTTTAGACGCATTTTTTGAAAAATTCGGCTGTGACAGTTACGACGAAATTAATAAGAACTACCAAAATAATGCCAAAAGACTATAAAAATGTAATTTTAACCGGAATGATGGGTTCAGGCAAAACAACTGTAGGCAGAGAACTTGCAGCTGTTTTGGGTTACAGTTTTTTTGATTTAGATGAAATTATAGAAAAAAAGTTTGGTAAAATATCCGACATTTTTGCACAAAAAGGCGAAGAATATTTTAGGGAAGCAGAAACTCAAGAGCTTAAAAACCTTAAAGAAAAAGAGAGATTTGTCCTCTCGACAGGCGGCGGGATTATTTTAAAAGATGAAAATATTGAAATTTTAAAAAAAATTGGTCAGGTGTTTTACCTTAGTGCAAAAAGCGAAACAATATACGAGCGCATAAAAAATCAAAACCACAGACCGCTTTTAAACACCGAAGATCCAAAAAAAAGCATAGAAGAAATTTTAAATAAAAGACTTGAACAATACGAAAAATCGGGCGAAAAAATTATAACCGATACCAAAAGCGCAAAAGAAATTGCAGGAGAAATTTATGAAAAACTTGTGCGTTAATCTGAAAAAAGAAATCGATTTAACATATCCCATTATAATAGAGTGTGGAATTTTGGATAATATTGAAAATCATCTTGAAAACAAAAGATATTTCCTGATTACTAATGATAAAATTGCAAAAATATACAACAATTTTTTATCTAAATTTGATAAAAATCGCATAATAATCATAAAAGACGGTGAAAAATATAAAAATTTAAAAACAATCGAGTTTATTTTAAATAAATTACTTGATAATAAAATAGAACGAAAAGACTGTATTATAGCTTTTGGTGGCGGTGTAGTCGGCGATATGGCGGGATTTTGCGCTTCCAGCGTATTAAGAGGCGTTGATTTTATCCAAATACCAACTACCCTGTTGTCGCAAGTTGACTCCTCGGTAGGCGGCAAAACAGGCTTTAACAATAAACATGGCAAAAATTTAATCGGCGCATTTTACCAGCCAAAAAAAGTTTTAATAGATACTAATGTCTTAAACACATTATCTGATAAAGATTTTCAATGCGGCATGGGTGAAGTTATAAAATATGCGTTCATTGAAAAAAGCTGCAATGCAAAAGAATATTTTAACCTTTTTGAGCTTTTTGAAAATATAAATCCCAATGAGGTTAAAAATAAGATTGAAGAAATTATCTACGCATGCGTAAGCTTAAAAGCAGCAGTGGTTGAACAAGATGAAAAAGAAAATGGTTTAAGGGCAATTTTAAATCTTGGACACACATACGCTCATGCAATAGAAACAATTTCAAACTATAAAATTGCGCATGGGCAAGCAGTTGCCGCTGGCATTAAAATGGCACTTAAAACATCTCTTTTAAGAGGAATAATAAATGAAAATTATTATAATTTTGGTACAAACTTAATTGATAAATTCAACCTTGCGCCGAAAATAAAAAAATTAAATTTTGATAATGTTATTGAAATTATGAAATCTGACAAAAAAGTCAAGAATTCAAAAATTAACCTTATACTGCCTCGGACAGCTGCCCAAGCTGCGCTCTTTGACGATACAGACGAGCTTTTGATAAAAGATTCTCTGATTTAGCAACATTGCCCAATCTTTCCATAATACCTGCAGCATCTTCGTAGCACTGTGCGCGCATTTTACAGGTTTCATAATCGTCCTCCAGCGCACTAATTGCTTTTGCAGCATTTTTATAACTATCCAACGCGGCAAAATCTTCACCTAAATACTCGTAATTTCTTCCTGCCGTTGAATATGTTTTAGAAAGCAATATTGAATCTCCTGCTTCTCTTGCAGCATCTATTGAAAGATTTGAGAGCATTTGGGTGCTATCAAGGTCATATCTGTCTGCAAACATAGATGACATCTCAGCTAAGATTTTTGCTTGTGCGCGCAAATTACTTGCTTCGCCACTGTATGCAACTGCATCTTGATAATGATCAACCGCAGGTTCAAAATCCACATAATCGTCATAAATTCTTGCCATACGCAAATGAGCTTGAGATTTTAAATTGTCATCATCGCATTTTGTGGCTTCGTAATAATCTCTTAGTGCGTAGTTTACATAATCGTAATCATCAAAAATCTTTCCACGCTCAAAATGAAGTGCAGCACGAAGGTTTATGTTTGTATCGGAATTTGCTTCCCCTAGAGCGTTATTAAGGGTTTCAAGGGCAAGTGCAGGATCATCATCAAGGGTCAAGTATGTTTTTGCATCTTTTAGGGCTTTAGATAGCACTCTGTCATGTTCGCTTGATATATATGCCGGTTTATTTTGTTTTGGTGACTGTGTAACGATTGTAAGCTCAGGCTCTTGTGTTTGAACATCCTGCATTTGAATTTGAGTCTGTGCAGGTTCAATTACGCGAAATTCAATAGCGTCATCTTTTTTTGCTTGCGGCAACAATGTAGAAGGTGCTTGTTCATTTTGAACTTGTTCAGCGACGAGAGGTTCAATTTGCGCTTCGACCACAGGTTCATTTTCGGGTAAATTATAGATAGTATCCTCTTTAGGCAACTCTCTTGCAAAAGGTTGCGCTTTTTGGAATTCATCCTGATTGCTTACAGGCTCATTTTGTGACTGTTGAGGTTGTTGCACTCTTTTTTTGTCGGGAATATCAAGCTGAAAATCAGGATTAATATGGGTAGCATCAGCCTTTAGCTCTACTTTTTGTTTAAATAAAGCATCAATCCAACCTTCTACAACGTTTTTGGGAGCATTACCGTTTTTCTTAGATAATTCTTGATGAATATAAACATCAGAAATCTTAGATGCGTTAATCAGATTAGAAAATATTATTTCTCTTGAAGGATTAGTCTTTTGAGATTCTTTTTCTACAAGAGACAGGTATGAATTAACCTCGTCGGAAATATCATCAGGTGCACCTATTGCAATGACCGTACTTTTAAAATCGGTTACAATTTGGGAAATATTTACTGTATTTTTTGTATAATCAATAGCAACTTTTGTGCCATTGGGGAATTGCCTGTTATCGTTGCCGTTACTACCATTTTCGTAAGATACTGGCGTTTGTTCATAATTTTGGGCATCAGGATTTGACAGCGAACTTGACTGTCTTGGGTTTCTATATGTAATATTTATTGGGTGAATTGAATTATACAAAATATATCCCCGATTTTGAACCTGATACTCCCATATTTAGTATAATAGAGGAACAGCAAAGAGTATTCATTCAAACGACCGAATTACACTAACAGTTTTAATTATTTTTCTTTTAATTTCAAGGAATGATATAAATTTTTGTTAAAAAATTTGTTGTTTATAAAAAAATATACGATAATAATAGAAAAAAGAGGAATTATAACATGGCAGAATACGTTTTTAAAATGAAAAAAGGTGAAATTGAAATAGAATTATCATCTGATGATGCAGAATTTGTTGAACAACAACTTGCAAAATGGCGCGAAGAAATACTTAAAAAACAAGGTTAATAAATGAGCACATATCGTTTAAAAGTTAAATGCAACAAAGCACAGCTTGAAGTGGTTGCCAAAAGTGGTGCATTGTTGGCATATGAAATGGATAGATACTTAGAGAACTTTCTTAACAGAAAAATAGAAAGTGCTCCATATAAAACACAAAAAGCAGTCAGCGAAACAGCAATTCAAATTGAATACAATATGCCACAACGGCAAGTACATTCTGATGAACCTGTATATACTCAGCCAATTCAATACCAAGCGCCAGTTGAACAAATACAATACACACAAGTGCAGGAGCAAAATACGCCTGCTGTACAAAAAAGTATTGAACATATACAAAATTTTGTTGAACAAAACGCACCGCAACAAGAAGTTTACGTTAGCTTAAGTGATTTTTTGGCTTCAAACAAAAGCGGGGACATCTTCTCGGAATTTATAATCAGTGCATATTATATAAAAAGAATTTTAAATATAGAGTATTTTACAATCAAAATGCTTAATTCAAAATTTTACCCTGCAACAGAATCACTTGTCGACTTATCTATAATAGACGAGGCAAGAACACGCGGTTTTATAGAAGCAAAAGAAGAAGACGGTTCGCTTAAATACACGTTAAGCCCTGCCGGAGAATCATATTTTATAAATCAACTGCGCGGGTAGAGATGAACTATATTTGGCTGTTTTTAATAATTGCATCTTTTGTTTTTGCGGCAGTAAACGGAAAAATGGCAGATGTAGTAGATGCTATGCTTAAATCCTCACAAAGTGCAGTTGCCGTTGCTTTTTCACTTATTGGCGTAATGGCATTTTGGCTTGGAATTGTTAAAATTGCAAAAACATCCGGTTTAATTAAGATATTTTCTAATCTTATTTCTCCGATTATGAGAATTGTTTTTAAAGATGTAAAAAAAGATTCCGATGCTTTCTCAAATATTGCACTTAATTTTAGTGCAAATGCATTGGGCTTAGCTAATGCTGCCACACCTTTTGGAATTAAAGCAATGGAGGACTTGCAGAAAGAAAATCAAGGAGATAAAAAAGTTGCCACAAACTCAATGTGCACATTGCTCGCCATGAATACTGCCGGTTTTCAGCTCGTGCCGGCATCCGTACTTGCAATTTTAGCCTCCGCAGGAGCAAATAATCCTGCAGAAATTATTTTACCTGTTTTAATAGTAACAACAATTTCGTTTTTAAGTGCAATTATCATCTCAAAAATTTTAGAGAGGGTTTTTTAGATGAAAGAAGCCTTAAACACAATCTCTATATGGATTTTACCGTTTATTATAAGCATTATTTTATTATATGGAATTTACAAAAAAGTTCCCATTTATGAAGATTTTTGCGATGGAGCAAAGGAAGGTTTTTGGGTAGCAGTTAAAATTCTTCCCTACCTTGTTGCCATAATGGTTGCAATTTCAATGTTTCGCGCATCGGGAGCGCTTGATTTTTTGTACAACCTTTTAAAAACACCACTTGAATTTTTAAAAATTCCTGCTGATACCTTAGCGCTAATGATAACTCGTTCACTATCGGGCAGTGCAACATTGGGACTTTTTAGCGAAATTGTAAATACTCATGGGGCAGACTCGTATGCAGCAAAGTTAAGTGCAATAATTACAGGCAGCTCGGAAACAACTTTTTATGTAATTGCTGTATATTTTGGAGCTGTTGGCATTAAAAAATTCCGACACGCAATTTTAACAGGCATCTTGGCAGATATTGTAGGAATTGTTTGCGCAGTTATTATTTCAAGATTTTTCTTCTATTCGTAATAACCGATATATGGCAAATTTCTGTATAACTCTTGATAATCCAAGCCAAAGCCTACAATAAATTTATCGTCTACATCAAAAGCGTAAAAGTCAGGCTTCAGTGGATATTTTCTTGCGCTTTTTTTGTCAAACATAACAGCAAGCTTAACATCCTGTGCTTTACATTTTGAGCGCATAAAGTCCAACAAAAAATTAAGTGTAAGACCTGTGTCCATAATATCTTCAACAACCAAGACATTTTTCCCTTCTAGCGGCGGCAAAGATAAATTTAGAGCAGAAACCTTGCCTGATGATTTTTGAGCATCGCCGTAACTTGAAAGACTAACAAACTCCATTCTTACTGGCATTTTTAAATATTTTGCAAGTTCGCAAAAGAACATAACAGCACCCTTTAATACACAAACTATTGTAAGTTCCTTTTCTGTACCATAGTGATTATTTATGTCTTGTGCAAGCTCTTTTATCCTTGAAACAAGTGTTTTTTCATCAATTAAAACTTTTAACTCTTTATCAGACATAACTACTCCAAAATTTTCAGCTTATAACAACTCTCGCCTTTTTTAACTGCTGCTTTTTGACTGATTTGAACTCCTAAAATGCACAAAATTTCATTACCACAAGCCAATAATAGCAGATTATCTCTTTTTTGTCGCGGAATTTTTTTATTTATCAGGTAATCTTTCAACTTCATTTTGCCTTGTTTCATTCCAAAGGGTGAAAACAGGTCACCTTCGCGCCTTGTTCTGAGTGTAATTTTCTGATTAAAATCAATATTTAAAAAATGACATTTTCTTGCATTTTTAAAGTCGCATACATTTTGAACTTTACTGAGAACAACTTGTTGCGAAGCTAAATTGTACGTTCCTTCTCCAAATACCGCTATTTCATCATAATTTTTTTTACATGCCGAAGATTTAAATATGTATTCGTCTGAAATTTCTAAGAATAAATCCGTATTAACAGATTTTTTTGAAGGTGTTTTATGTTTATCTTGAATAAATTTAACGTAAGATTTGATTCTTTTTAAATCTCTATATTTTAAATCGGCACCAATAAAATCGTTTATAATTTCACACTTTAAGGGCTCGCTAAGGTCAAGAAAATAATCAAGAATAATTTTATCACCCTCAAAAATTTTACTTTTAATTTCACTTACAACATTGCATATAATTTCGTTTTGCATATTCGCAAGTTCTATAAGATTACAAATAGCACCGGATGCATCGGGGTTAATTTTTACTGCAAGCGGTAAAATTTCTTTCCTTATGAAATTTCTTTTGTATTTTGTTGAATTATTCGAACTGTCATTAACATATTTCAAACTGTTCGCTTTCGCGTAATTTTCAATTTCTTCTCTTGAAACCTCAAGCAAAGGGCGGTAAAAAATATCTCTGTGCTTTGGAATTGAACACAATCCCTTTAGACCCGTCCCCTTAAAAACTCTATAGATAAGAGTTTCAACATTGTCGTTTTGATTATGTGCCAACATAACACAATTACATTTAAAGTGTTTGGCGCAATTTGTGAAAAAATTATATCTTAATTCGCGTGCGACAAGTTCGGTTTTTTTTAAATCGTTTGGCAGTTTTTCGCTATAAAATTCAATTCCCAAATTTTGCGCAAATTCTTTTGAGAATTCCTCGTCTCTTTGAGATTCTGCTGCGCGCCAGTTGTGGTTAAGATGTATAGCAATAACTTTATAGCCTAAATTATGTATAATATGTGTCATAACAACACTGTCACAACCGCCTGATAATGCACACAAAAGCGTATTTGAAACATTATACTCTTTTAAATATTTTTTTACTTTTTCAACTATATTCATTGTCAACCTCTAGAGTATTTTCAACAAGTCTTTTTGCCACTTGTTGCGCCTCATGTGGTATTATATTTAATACGGATTTTCTGGCATAAGTTCCAAAAGCAATAGCTAAAGGGGAAAGGGACAACTCTCTGCAAAGTTTTTTTGTGTATTCGTTAACCCCGCCGCTTAAAATAATTGTTTTCTCATCAATGCCACCCTCTTTTAGCGCAAGCGCAAAAGCTGCACATTCAATAGTCGAGGTCAACTGTGCATTTGCACCATTCATCGAATTGCCGTCCGCTTGAATGTAAAATGTACTATTATCCTTTGCAATTTCTTGTGCTTTTTTTATAATAGACAAAGCCTCTTGTGTCGAGAAATATTTTCTTGAAATACAAAGACTTATTTCGCCTTTAAATTTTTTACATATTTTTTTTAATTTTTTAAGTATTTGGTTTTTATCACCAATAGAAGCATGAAGCTCTATGCAATCAAGTTTTAAATTGCTTTTCAAGATATTTTTTAGTTCATTAAAATAATCGGTTTTATCAAAAAGTTTAACTGCCCCATGTGAACATACTTTTTTACAAATTGAGCAACCTATGCACCTATTTTCATCTACAACGAAATCTTTTATTGCATTTTGAGGGCATTTTTTAACACATTTTGAACATTTCTTACATTTATTTGGAAGAATTTTTGCTTTTTTCCCATGAATATCACCCTCAACGGGTATTGAGACACAATATTTAAAATCCAAAGGATTAAGATTTTCTTCTTTTATTGCTTCGTTTAATGCGGCAAGCGCAAATGGGGAAACATCAAACATCCAAGCCCCTGCTTTAGCGTAAAGCTTAACAAGGGCTTTAATGTTTTCAATATCCGAATTTCCAAGTCCGCAAATTAGTTTAAACATCTAAACCGGTAAATCGCCTTTTACGTCTGCAACCGAAGCGCCATCCAGTTCAAATACATTACAAAGCGCAACAACCGCTTCTTTTGCATGACACTTTTCAACAAGACAGCTGATTTTAATTTCAGATGTTGAAATCATTTTGATATTGATACCCAATTTTGCAAGTGTTTCAAACATTGTTGCAGCTATCCCCGGTCTGTCAATCATACCTGCGCCTACGATTGAAACTTTAGCTATATCTTCATCTAAATGTATATTGCTCGGGTTCATTATTTTCTTAATCTCAGGCACAACAGCGTCAAATTTTGCAACGTCGTTTTTATCTATTGTAAATGCTATATCGTTAGTATTGCCAACACTTCTTGCATAAGATTGAATAATCATATCAACGCTTAAACCGCAATTAGCAAGCAATGTGAAAAGTTTGCCCGCATTACCCGGCTTATCCGGAACATCGCAAATAACTATTCTGACTTGTGAACTGTCGCAAGCTAGACCTGTAACCGGTTTATGTAATTCCATTTTATCTACTCCTATTATTAATGTTCCTAAATCATCGAGTTTAAAAGAACTGCGTACTCTCATCGGTACATCACAAAGTTTTGCAGTTTCAACCGAGCGCGGATGCAACACGTTTGCACCAACACGTGCCAATTCAAGCATTTCTTCGTAAGAAATAACTTCAAGTTTTTGAGCAGTAGGCACAACCCTTGGGTCTGTAGTGTAAACACCCTCCACATCAGAATAAATATCACAACGGTCTGCCTTAAATGCAGCAGCAAGAGCAACTGCTGAGGTGTCAGAACCGCCTCGGCCCAGTGTAGTTATTTCACCGTCATCTGTAATACCTTGAAAACCTGCAATAATAACTATTTCGTCGTTATCAAGGTGTCTTTTAACTCTTTCTTGTTTAATATTTATAATCCTTGCGCGGCAATGATTATGCTCTGTCATAATACCTACTTGCATAGCATTTAAGCTTACCGCTTTGTGGCCTTTTTCGTTAATTGCCATTGCAAGTAAAGACATTGAAACCTGTTCGCCTGTTGATAAAAGCATATCCATTTCACGCTCAGGTGGTGTTGTTGTAATTTCTTTTGACAATTTAATCAAATTATCCGTTGTATGCCCCATAGCAGAGACTACGACAATAACCTTGTTCCCATTTAGTTTTTCCCTAATTACCGCATCGGCTACATTTTTAATTTTTTCTGCGTCGGCTACTGATGTACCGCCGAACTTTTGAACTACAATTCCCATTTTCATCCTTTACAGTTAGTGTTGTCTTGCTTCTTTAAATATTCTTCTTTTACATTTTGCACCCAAGGGTCATCTCCTTCGGTAGTCAATATTTTATCACAAATCTCTAATATTTGTGCAATTAAATAATTGTTTTGCTCCATTTCGTCAATTTTTACATACGCGAGGAGATTTAACATAAGGAATTCTTTTTTGTCTGCGTATTCACCTCTGTATTTTTCAAGCTCTGCCATTGCTTCTTTTGGTTTATTTGTTTTAATTTTACATTCAATTAAAGCAAATTTGGCAACAATATTGTTTGGGTCAATTTCAAGAACTTCTTCAAATTTTTCTCTTGCATCGTAAATACTGTTATCTTTCATTAAAATTATTGCATAGGCCATAATGACATCGGGATTTTCTTTGTCCGACAAATATGCGCTTCTGGCTTTTCTTATTGCAATAGCATTCTCGCCCAGTGACATATACGCATTAGCAAGATTTAAAAGAGCACTTTTGTTATTAGTGTCATATTCGGTCGTTTTCTCCCAGTATTTAATAGCCTTTTGCACATCCCCCTTCATATGATATGCACTTGCAATGTTAAAATAAACATTTGTGAGCTTAGCATCTGTGGCAAGAGCCTTTTTGTACATGTTAACCGCATTATCATACTCTTTTTGTTTAAAAAACAACTGTCCTAAATTATACATAGAAACAGTGTGGGCGGGGTTAAGTTCTATAACACGCATAAGCTCGCCTTTTGCTTCTTGGTCTCTTTCCAGTTTTAAATACGAAAGTGACAAACCGTAATGCGCCATAAAATTTGTTTCGTCAAGCTTAATGGCAGACTCAAATACCTCAATCGCGTCTTCCCACATATCAAAAGACTGAAAAGCAACGCCTTTTGAATACAAAAGCTGATAAGAAACAAGACCTGCTTTTTTGGCATCATCAAAAGCCTTAAAACATTCTTCTTTGTTTTTAAGAGCCATATAGCTTTCTGCTATAATTATAAAATTCTCTACTTTTGTAGGGCTCGCACTTTTTGATTTTTTTGCATAGTTAATTGCAAGTTCGTATTTTTTCAACTGATAACAACAAAATGCAAGGTGATACAAGGCTTCTGAATGAAAAGGAGATATAGCAATTACAAGTTTAAACATCTGAATTGCATCTTCATAATTTTTCATCTGAGAATAAATAATGCCTGACAAAAACACACTTTGAGGCTCTTGAGGATTACAAGCATAAGCATGTTTTAAGCTTGCAAGTGCTTCTTGTGTTTCTCCTGTTTTTGCTAAAAATATACCTTGGTTTAAATACGTTTGAAAATTCCGCTTATCATATTTTAGAGAAATTCTAAAGGCTCTTTTTGCCTCTTTTTCATTACCAAGTTCACCTTGTGCGCTTGCTAAAAGTGTCCATGCCTTTGCACAAGTTTCATCAATTCTTATTGCTTTTCTGAAAAACTCGCAGGCTTCTTCGTAGTTTGCATTTTTTGCACTGATTATTCCCAAATTAACAAACGCGTCAGGGGTTGAATTTACCATTTGTGCACTTTGTTTGAATTTTTCAAGTGCCTCTTGTTCGTTGCCCGATTCAGCCAGCTGCATTCCCCAATTTACAAAAGCATGCGATGGCAACGACACCTCTTTCCCCACACTTTTATAGTCGTTTACAAGTCCGTTAAACTTATTAACCTGCTTTGCAATTTTTTGAAAAAATTTAAACATCACAATAATTTTACTATGAATTTAAAAGGTCATCAACAAGCTCGCGGAAAGCACCGTTTCCGCCGAATTTTTCTGTTATTTGAATATCATCCCTGAGTTTTAAAACAGGGTTTGCGTTTTTGGGTGCAATTTTATATGTTACACACTCAAAAGCGGCTATGTCGTTAATATCATCGCCGATATAAACAACCTCATCTGCATTCAATGAGTACTTTTGCATAATTTCATTTAAAACAATCCCCTTTTGGCGAACTCCGCCATGGATTTCATCTACTCCAAATTTATTTTTAAAGTAATTTAAAATATTTGATGTTTCACCGGAAATTATAGCAAATTTATATCCCGCCTTCAGTAAACGCGAAACACCCATAATATCTGAAAAATTGATTTTTTTAACTTGTTTTAGTTCTTCATCCAAATAAACAGAACCGTCAGTAAAAACCCCATCAAAATCTGAAGCAACAAGTTTTATATTTTTAGATAATTTTAGCATAACTATTTCCTTCTAAGCTTCTTAATTATTGGCTTTTCAGACTCATAAACGACCTTTTTACCATCACCTTTTATTGTATTTAAAAGTCTGATATCACGTACAAGGCGCCTTAGTCCGTCAGGTTCAAGGCTTGCCGGATGATCTGAACCCCAAAGTGTTCTATCCGTTGTTATGTGGCGCTCAACAGCGCAAGCACCCAAGGAAGCTGCAAGCACAGAAGGGAAAACACCTTTTTCATGGCCACTGTAGCCTATAGGACAATTATATCGTTTCATAAAATTTGGAATAACATTTAAGTTAAGTTCTGCCTCACAGCTTGGATAAGTTGACGTGCAGTGCATTAAAACAAGATTATCTTGTCCTAAAATTTCAACGGCATGGTCAATTTCTTCCTGGGTACTCATACCTGTTGCAAGTAAGATTGGTCGCCCCTTGCTTTTAATATATTTAATAAGATTGTCATCTGTTAAACAGGCGGAAGAAATTTTATGACAAGGAGGGTTAAACTGTTCTATAAAGTCAACCGATGCTTCATCCCAACAAGATGCAAACCAAAGAATAGAAAGGCTTTTACAATATTCATCAATAACTTTATATTCTTCATATCCGAATTCAAGCCCCCTTTTTAAATCTCCGTTTGTATTTCCAAAAGGATTTGGACGCTCCATTTCAAGTTCATGTTTACTGTAGACAACATCAATAGTTCTTTTTTGAAATTTAACCGCATCAGTACCTAAATCATGTGCCATTTTTATTAGTTTTTTTGCAAGGTTTATATCACCGTTATGATTAATACCGATTTCAGCAATAATAAAACAGTGGTTTAAATCTCCGACATTATATTTACCGATTTTGACAGTTTTCATTTATTTTCCTCGTTAATTTCAAACTCTTTTAAAAGATTGATTTGATTGTCTGTTGCACCTATAACAAGATGTTTATTTTTAACCTCGACAACATAAATATTTTTACCTTGTCCCAATGGAGTTGCACTAATGATTTTTACTTTATTAAAATCATTGTCATCATTTGCTTTTTTATTAATTTTAGAGTTAACACCGACAAGTTTTTGGTAAAAGTAGCCTGTAAAATATATCAAGCAAATTACAATAATTAAGCCAAATATTAAAGTAAAATAATTGGGTTCATAGTTATCATGTTTTAACACCTCTTGAAACTCAGGTGAAGAATATGGTGAATCCATGGCAAAAGTTGCAACAGAATTTAAAAATAAAAATACGGTTAAAATAATCTTTTTAATTTTACTATCTCCTAAAATTTGAACCAATAACATCAGAAATAAAAGGTAGGTAAGGGTATCTGCCAAAAAATGACAATATTGCAAGATAACACGTTATGACAAAAATTATCAAACCCCAAAGGGTATAGCCAAAATAAATTGGTGTTTGTGCAAAAAATAGAGTAAAATCGTTAACCAATTTTCCCAAAAATGGTACTGCACTTAAAATTCCTGCAGCAATAGAACAAAATAGAGACAAAATATAAATAAAAATAGAAAAAAATATCGATTGGTAAATATTATAAGAACAAAAAGAGGACATTGGATTCTTTGCAATGTAACATATTACAATCCATATAACACCCGTAATACCAAATGTTAAATATGAAAGAGCACTTATTATTCTTTCTATAAGTTGGACTCCAATACCATTCGAGCGCATATTAGCTTACCTTATTCAATATAAAATTATTTGCAACATCGGTGTAAATAAGTTTTATTTCTAAGTTATCGGGTTCTTCATCTATCGCACAACGATAATACTTAGCAGCATCTGTATATAAATTTAACATTACATAAGCGTTTGCCATAAGCACGTAAATTTTCGTCTTACTATCTGACAAATTAAGTGCATTTTCATACAAAGTAATTGCTTCCTGATAACGTTTCTCGCCAATTAAAATATTTGCAAGCAGTAAATATGCATTTGGTTTTGAAACGTCTAATTCTATCGCATATTTAAAGAGCATGATGGCATTATCCAAATCGCCCTCGTCAGCCTTTGCAATAGCTCTGCAAACCCAAGCTGCATAATAATTTGGGTCTATTTTTGTTGTATATTCAAAATATTTTTCCGCTTCTTTAAAATTTTCCAAAGATGCATATGCATTTGCAAGACACAAACATGCTTTTTTATCGGATGTATCAAACTCGTATGCTATTTTGTAATGTTCGCAAGCAGATTCATACTCATTCATTTTTTGATATACATTTGCAAGATTAATATGGTATTCAGGACACTGTGAATCAAAATCTATAGCTTTTTGATAATATCTTCTTGCTTCCTGATAATCTTCATTATCTTGGTACAAAAAGCCGATAGCATTAAAAACATCTGCTGTATTAGGTTTTATTTCAAGAGATTTTGTGTAATATTTAAGCGCATTTTGAAAACTGCCTATTTCCGCATATACATTACCCAAGTTGTAGTTAACCGCATATGAAGAAGAATCTACTTTATTTGCTTTTAAGTAATTTTCAATAGCTTTATCATAGTTTTTCTTGTAAAAATAAATACTGCCTGCATTTATCAAAGCTTGCATGTCATCGGGAAAACGCTTAAGCATTGCTTCGTAAACGCAAAGCGCATTGTCGTAATCTTCATCTGCTACATAAATATTTGCAAGCGCCCTGTAGTTTTCATCAATATCAGGCGATTGAGCTATTTTCTTTTTAAAATCTTCGATTAAAATTTCTTTATGCATTGTTATGGTATCTTTCTTAGTTTTTATTATATACCTTTGTATTTTCAAAAATATAGCGTGACTGAGCCAAAGCTACCGACTTAAGCGAACAGATGCCACCATTACCGTCGTTAAAAACACCTATTGCTTTTAACCTGTTAACCACAAGTTCATTCAATTCGTCTTTTGAAATGAACAAGGCGCACTCACTGCTACAAAACTCATTATTAAAAGGACATTTGTTCATAGTCGCAATTATACAACATAAAAAAATATTTTAAAATCGTACGTTTTGTTTATTATATAATTTATATTATTATGAAAATACTTTTTATTATTGATGAATTAGAGTTTAAATATTTTGAATTCAATAAGCTTGTAACAAATTTTTGGCTAATTGTTGAATTTTTAAAGCGAACTTGCAATGTATTTGTTGCAACAAAAAATATGCTTTACATAAAAGACTCAAAACCTTTTTGCAAATGTTTTAACACTTGTTTTAAAAATGATGAACTTACAAAGGAAAGCGCGTTTCAAGACATTTTTATTGAAGACTTTGAAGTTGTTTTCTTCAGACCTGACCCGCCTGTTGATATAAACTATATAAATGCAACTTACATTTTAAGCATGGTAAATCAAGAAAAAACCCTTGTTTTAAATTCACCCGATGCAATAAGAAATAAAAATGAAAAACTTTATATCAACGACTTCCCTTCAATTTCACCAAAAAATATAGTAACCTCGGACTCAAAACAAATAAAAGAATTTTTAAAAGAAAACGGTGAAATTGTTATAAAGCCCCTTAACAGATGTTTTTCAAGCGGCGTGTTCTATCTTTATTATGGAGATAAAAATACAAATACAATAATAAATACTGCAACGGATAACGGCAAGACAACCGTTATGGTACAGGAATTTTTGCCGCAAATTAAAGATGGCGATAAACGACTTATTTTTATATGTGGAGAAATTTTAAATTTTGGTGTACAAAAAATTGCAACAAACGACGACTTTAAATTCAACGAACACTGCGATGCAAATTTAAAACTGACAACTTTAACACAAAAAGAAAAAGAGATTGAAAATATAATTTCTCAAAAATTAATGAAAGACGGCGTTATTATGGCAGGACTTGACACAATAGATGGTAAAATCATTGAAATTAATATCACAAGTCCATGCTTTTTTATAAAAGAAATCAATGCTTTGTATAATATAAATTTAGAAAAAATTATAGCCGATAAACTCGAGCAATACATTTTTAAAAAATCAAAACAAGGCTATACAAGTGTTTGCGGCAATTATTAAAAATTGTAAATCAATTCTTTTCTACTAGCAAAGAAAAATATTTTTTTGCTTTATACTAATACCATGAGAAGCGAGCATTTAACATCAAAATTTAATTTTAATTCGTCGCCAAGCAGTATGGCTGCGCAAAGCAGAACAAAGCAGCGTATGAAATATTACGACAGTCATACAGCAAATAAAAGTACAGTTATAAACAGACCCGCTAAAAGTGTAAACTTTAGCGGGTCTGCAAGTTTAAGCACAGATACCGCGGAAATAGTGCAAAAATCTTTATCAAAACTAATTGATGAAGGTGTCAGAGAATACAAAAGCATAAAAAAACCCGGTAAACTGGCATATAACATTGTCAATTCCAAAGGATTCAGCAAAGCTCTGCTTTTGGTTAAAGAAAACGAAGCAAAATTTGAAAACTTAATAACAATAGTTCTTGCAGGTCTTTTAAAACCGATATGTGTACTCGCAATGCCCGGTGCAGAAGAAGAAGATAAACAAATGGCTGCAACTAAAAACTTTGTGGCCGCAGTCACAGGTTTTGTTCTATCCAGTATAATTCTTACACCGGTTTCAAAAGGCGTTAAAAAAGTTGTTGCAAATTTACCAAAATATATAAAAGACCCAAAATACAGAAAACTCATAGACCCTTCTGAATTTGGTGATGAATTTGTTATGATGGGCAAAAACGGTAAAAAACTTATGGCAGGTGACTTGGCAGATTCCTTCTCAACATTTTACAAAAAAGTTGCAGACTTAGGTATTACGCCGACTAAAGCTGCAATTACGATAGCATTTATGCCGCACTTACTAAACGCTTTATTTGGTAAAAGAAAAGCTGAAAAAGCTGCTGCCAAAAAAGCAATGGAGCAAATTAAGGGCGAACAGATAGCGTTAAATCAAAACGAACAAGTATTTAAAGAACTTGCGGGAGGAATGGCAAAATGAAAATAACTCCTGTTGCACAACATAAAAATAATGCAAACTTTAAAGGTGCTTCTTCAATAAGCAAATATAGCGAAGACATTCAAAAAGTAATTAAAGGCTCAATTCAAAGCTCATTTTCAGATGTGTTGTTAGAGGCAACAAACGAAGCAACAAAAGAACAATCCGTAATATCTAAATTTTTATCAAAATTTACCGTTGCAAAAAAAGCGCAAGAATTTTTTACCAATAATACTGTTGTAAAAAAAGTACAAAAATTTTCAAGCGACGCATACGATAAAGCAATAGCAGGTATTGCAGCAGTTATAGGCAAAGCAGCAAACACAGATACCTCTAAAAAGTTTGTTGAAACACTAAACCACTTTAAAAAACCTTCTGCAAGAATGGCGGATTTGGCTTCTTTTGCAATTACCTTCTTTTATGTAAATAACACAAGAAAATCTAAAAAAATTGAAGAAGAAAGAAAAATGCCGCTTATGGTAAACAATATTGCGGTAACAGCGGTTTCTTCAACTATGGCAGCACTTATTGATAAAGGTAGTGATGTTATTTTAGATAGAGTAAAAGGTGCGCTTTGCCTTAAAAAAGGTAAAGAAGTTCTTGATAATGTAGTAAATACTGTTCCCGACATTACAGAAAAAATCGACGGACACAGTATCGAAGAATTTACCGAAGATATATTAAAATCAAAAGAATTCAGAATAAAAATTAAAGACTACGCCAAACGCTTTGAAAAAGCCAAATCTCTAACGGTATTTTCAATCACAGTAAGATTTTTGGTTACGGTGTTAATGGTTCCCGTTGCTGGAAAATTAGTTAAAA
>CALUYC010000127.1 GCA_944324895.1 Candidatus Gastranaerophilales bacterium | reverse complement strand
TAAATTAACATCAGGTCTTGGTGCAGGCGGTAACCCGTCAATCGGTGAAAAAGCAGCAGAAGAATCAAGAGAAGATTTACTTGTTGCACTTGACGGCTCCGATATGGTCTTTGTTACAGCAGGTATGGGCGGCGGAACAGGTACAGGTGCTGCTCCGGTTGTTGCAAAAATAGCTAAAGAACTTGGCGCTCTTACAATCGGTGTTGTTACAAAACCTTTCCAATTCGAAGGTAAACGCCGTATGACACAAGCGCTTCAAGGTTTGGAAAAATTAAAAGAAAACGTTGACGCCCTAATTGTTATTCCTAATGATAAATTAATCGAAGTAGTTGAAAGAAGAACAACTATGAGAGATGCGTTTAGCGTTGTAGATGAAGTTCTATTGTGCGGTGTTCAAGGTATTTCAGACATAATCACCGTTCCGGGCTTAATTAACGTTGACTTTGCCGATGTTAAAACTATTATGCAGTCTTCAGGCTCAGCATTAATGGGTATCGGTAAATCTTCAGGCGAAGGCAGAGCAATGGAAGCTGCTAAGCTTGCAATCAACTCTAAACTTCTTGAAACATCAATCAACGGTGCAACAGGTATTATTATGAACGTTACAGGTGGCCCTGATATGACACTTCATGAAGTCAACGAAGCTGCAAGCGTAATTCACGACGCTGTTTCAGATGATGCTGAAGTTATCTTCGGTTCAGTAATTGATGATAGAATTCAAGGCGAGATTATGATTACAATTATCGCTACAGGTTTTGAACTTAAAAACGGCGATACTGTAAGCGCGAAAGACGATTTAAAATTATCAGCTGCAAGTTTCTTTGGCGGAACAGCAAGCACCAGTGGTTTGTCTTTTGGAAATCTTGGCTCTACAACATCAACACCAACAACTCAAGAAACGCAAAACCATGAAGCAGCAGCAAACAGCTTGCTTGATATTCCGGAATTTTTAAATCCAAAAAACAGACTATAAATCGAGATAATAAATCAATTAAAGCCTCCAATAAACTAAGGAGGCTTTAATTTTTTAAAAATGATAAAATACCTTTATGGACATATCATTAATTTCAGATTATCTTAGTTATCTTGAAGTTGAACGTGCGCTTTCAAAAAATACAATCGAAGCGTACGAAAATGATATTTTTTCATTCCTTGAATATCTTTCAAATGAAATGAAAATTGATGATATAAGTCAAATTAAGCGCACTCACATAAGCTCATATAACCGCCATTTAGCCTCAAAAGGGATAAGTCCGGTTAGTATTGTAAGAAAAATTGCCTCAATTAAAGGTTTTTTCAGATATCTGTGTATAAATTCGATTATTGAAAAAAATCCTGCACTTGCACTGACATCGCCCAAAGTAACAAAAAAACTGCCAAAAGTAATAAGTGTAAAAGAGATGGAAAAGCTACTATCATCTCACTTAGACATTATGGAAAAAGCCCTTTTTGAGCTTTTTTATGCTACGGGTTTAAGGGTTTCGGAACTCGTTAATCTTGAAATTAAAAACACTAATATTAAAACAGGAATTGTAAAAACTATGGGGAAAGGCTCAAAAGAAAGAATAATCCCTATAGGTTCAAAAGCAAAAAGTGCACTGAAAGCTTATTTTAAAGAGAGAGAAATAATAATTCTTACAAACGATTTAGCTAAAAAAAATCAAAAGTATGTCTTTTTGAAATCAAACGGAGCAAAGATAAACCGCCAATATGTTTACAAGTTTATTCATAATCTCGGTAAAAAAATTGAAAAAAATATCTCTCCCCACACAATAAGACACTCTTTTGCCACTCATCTGCTTGAAAACGGTGCTGATTTAAGAGTTGTACAAGAACTATTGGGACACTCAAACATTGTCACAACACAGCTTTACACTCACATCAGCAAAAAACGACTAAGGGAAGTTTACTTTTCAATAAACTCTAATTGAGCATCTTCACTAAAAGGCACATGCAAAACAGGCTCGTCGTCTATATTTTCAAACAAATCCAAGCTTTCGGGCACACTGTCAGTGAAGTTATATTTTCTTGCAGGTAAATCATTTGAAGGCATTATAAGAGCACTTTGTAAAATTCCATCAGAACCGTAAGTATATCTCTTTAACCAATCTTTTCCATGTTCGTCCGGCAAAATTACCGTTTTTAAATCAAGCGTGGTACTATCAATATCAAATGCTTTCATTAAATCGCCTTCTTTATTGCGCGCAAGGTAAAATTCAGGATTCATGTTTTCATCGAATGCAATCATACTTGCTTTTTTGCTGCCTTTTGGATAAACAAACATTTGAGATAAATATGGCTCACCTGTTTCCTTAGAAAGTTTAAATCTGAGTTTTAAGGAAGGCTTACCACCCTTGCGATATTCAACAGATAAAGGTCTGCCGGTTTTAGTATAATATGTAACTTGACTACCTTTACCTTCTTGGTTAAATTCTTCCAACTTAACGCTTCCATTTTTTCTGCGCGTAACGGTAAGTTTTTTTGTATCGGAATCTTCCCAATATTCACTATAGCTACCGCTATCAAGGTTTTCGTACTTACCTAGTGCTAAATTATAGGTTGTTTGCAAGCCTTCAGCCTTGTTTTCAAGAAAATCAACAGCGTTTATTATGTCTTGTTGATAATTATCATAATATTCTTGAGCTTCTTGACGAATATAAGGGATTTCAATATCTTTAATATATGATTCATTTTCCAAAACACTATTTTTTAGTGATTCTATTTTTGAGTCCTTAGAAGGCATAAATTCTCTAAAGCCTCTTGCGATAAGTCCTACAGAAAAAGCTGCCAAAGCAAAACCTAAATTATTGCTTTTCTTTGTCGCAACTGGCTGCACGATATCTTCAGCTATAGTTTGTGTTACTTGCCCAGCTGCTTTTTGTGCTTGTGCTGCAGCGGGCTCAATAATGCCTGATGCGACATTACCTGCGTCGGCTGCTGCTTTTTGTGCTTGTGATACAAGTGGTTCAAGAACTTCTACAACATCTCCTGCGTCACTAGCAGCTTTTTGTGCTTGTGCTGCAACGGGCTCAAGCGTTTCTATTGCTGTTCTTGTTGCACTTTGGGCTATTTCATGAGCTTGCCTTGCGCCTTGCTGCGCTAATTCGGCTGCTTCGTTTTTTAATTTACCTTTAAAGAAAGGCAATTTATGTGTTTTTATTGCATATATAAGGCCTGCTACAACTGCAACCGCAACGCCACCTGCGGCAAGAGCAGCTTTGGTATTTATTTTTTTGCCTGCAATTTCTATAGTATCTTTTTTGTCTTGAGCGGTATTTGTTATTTCAACGCTATCAACCTTTTGAGGAGCAGATGCAACATTTGTTGCAACAGGAGCACTTGCAGGTTTAGATTCTGGCATCTTAAACATTGAAAAAGGATTATTTCCAACAGGCGTAATTTGAGTCATATATATACCTAACCTAGTAACTGCTCATATAAAAACATTAAAGCAAAAAAGTTGCGGCTAAATCAAAAAAATAGCCGCAAATTTTAAGAAATATTAAGTTAAGCCCTCGGACGCATAGTAGGAAATGCTATTACATCACGAATTGAAGGCGAATCGGTTAAAAGCATTACAAGCCTGTCTATACCGATACCCATACCGCCTGCCGGTGGCATACCATGCTCAAGAGCGCAAATAAAGTCTTCATCGATACCGCAAGCCTCCTCGTCTCCCATAGCTTTTTCTCTTGCCTGCGCTTCAAAACGATTTCTTTGGTCAATAGGATCGGTAAGTTCAGAAAACGCATTTGAAATTTCCCAACCGTTTACACGAGTTTCAAAACGCTCTGTTAGACGAGGGTTATCCCTATGAACTTTTGCAAGAGGGGAAATATCACGAGGGTAATCGATAATATGAGTTGGCTGAACCAAATTTGGCTCAACTTTTTCTTCAAAAACTTTATCCAAAATTTTACCCCAACTGTCAGTATCATCAATATGAATGCCTATGGTTTCAGCTTGTTTTCTTGCTTCATCAATCGTTAAATATTCGTTAAAGTCTATATTTGTGAATTCTTTTATTGCACCAATCATGGTTTTTCTATCCCAAGGAGGTGTAAGGTCGATTTTCTTGCCTTGATATTCAATAACCATAGTGCCCAAAACTTCTTGTGCAACAGTCGAAACCATATTTTCCAAAAGCACCATCATATCGTTATAATCAACATATGCTTGATACAATTCAATCATGGTAAATTCGGGGTTGTGGCGCGTATCTATACCTTCGTTTCTAAAATTCCTGTTCATTTCGAATAATTTTTCACTTACGCCACCAACTAAAAGTCTTTTTAGGTGCAACTCAGGTGCAATTCTAAGTACCATATGCATATCAAGGGCATTATGATAAGTTTCAAAAGGTCTGGCTGACGCACCGCCTGCTTGAGCGTGCAGCATTGGAGTTTCAACTTCTAAAAACCCTTGATTACACAAGTATTCTCTTATTTTTTGGATAATTAAAGAACGTTTTCTAAAAGTATCGCGCACTTCAGGGTTCATAATCATATCAACATATCTTTGACGATAGCGAATTTCAACGTCAGTTAACCCATGGAATTTTTCAGGCAGAGGAAGAAGTGATTTTGACAATAATTTTACATCACGAGCTTTAATACTCAACTCGCCCCTTGGCGTTCTTCTTATATCACCTGTAAAACCGACAATATCACCAACATAAAGCATTTTAACAATGGCTAATTTATCAGGGTCCAAATTTTCTTTGTGTGAAAATATTTGAATTTTGCCCGAATCGTCCATCAGGTCAATAAACATGCCTGTATTTCTGATTGCCATAACACGACCTGCAACATTATAAGAATCCTGTGTTTCTTCACCTGCTGCAAGATTAGCGTATTTTTTTTGTAGAGCATCTGCTGAAATATTTTTATCAAAAGAATAAGGATAAGGATTAATACCTTTATCTGTTAAGTCGTTAAGTTTTTGTATTCTATTCTCTCGAATACTGGAAATTGTGCTGTTATTAGTAGCTTCCATTTTTTTCTCCAAATTATTACTTCATAAAAAAATTTTATCATAAACATAAATAGCGAACAGGGCAAAATATCCTGTTCGCTATTTTATAAAGTTTCAAAACTACTTTATGTTAGAGAATGTCCAAGCATCAAGGTTTGGATTTTCTGCAATTTTAGCATCAGAGCCTTCTTCATCTTGACCTGCTTGAGAACCGCCATGAGCGATTGGTTTATATACACGGTTATAGTATTCAATAACCATGCGGTCTGAATTGAAGTATGCTTCAGCAGTTCTTTTAGCTTGACGCATTAATCTTGCCCACTCATCAGGATTGTTGTAGTAAGTAGGAATGATTTCATTTTCCAATGTGTTCATTACGCATTGGTGGTCTTTCCAGTGTCTTTCTTCCCATGGAATATCATCGTCAAGACCCGGATACTCAACTGTGTAACCGTTGATTCCCGGGAATGTACCTTCTACAGTCCAACCATCATAAGTTGAGAAGTGCAATGCGCCGTTTAGGTTAGCTGACATACCTGAAGTACCTGAAGCTTCAAAAGGTCTTAGAGGTGTATTTAACCAAATATCAGAACCTTTTTTAAGTTTTGCAGATAAAGCAAGTTCATAACCCGGTAGAACAA
>CALUYC010000126.1 GCA_944324895.1 Candidatus Gastranaerophilales bacterium | reverse complement strand
GATTGCACCCAAACTCCAATATTCAACAGGAACAAATGCCTCAATCTCATCTTCTCTTTCGCAAATCATTCTAAGTGCAACAGATTGAACTCTACCTGCCGATAATCTGTAATTTCTTAATTTTTCCCATAATATCGGGCTAATTTTAAAACCTACAAGTTTATCTAAAATTTGGCGGGTTTGTTGAGCTTGTACTTTTAACATGTCAATTTGCCCGTAATTCTCGACAGCTTCTTTAATTGCTTTTGGAGTAATTTCGTTAAATACTATTCTAAAAACCTTATCCTCAGGCACTTTTAAAACCTGACTTACATGCCAAGCTATCGCTTCACCTTCTCTATCAGGGTCGGATGCAAGGTAAACTCTGTCAACTGTTTTTGCTATTTTATTTAAATTATCTACGACTTTTTTCTTCTCTGGAATAATTTCAAAAGTAGCCTTGAAATCATTATCTATATCAAAACCCAACCCCTTTGAAGGTAAGTCACGAATATGTCCCATAGAGGCTTCGATTATATAGTCATTTCCCAAAATCTTTTTAATAGTTTTGGATTTTGCGGGAGACTCAACTATTACAAGTGATTTTCCTGTTGTTTTTTTTGCGGTTTTTGTGGACATCATTCTCTCTTTAATTTGAAATATAGTACTTGGCGTTAGCCTGTTTAATTAAACCTTTTAATTCCATTTGTGTCAAGCATACCATAAGCTCGCCTGAGGGAATATTTAATTTCAAGGACAGGGCATCAAAACTTAAAGGTTCAATTTGTATTGTATCAAAAATATTTTTTTCGACACCTTCTAATTTTATTTTATTTTCTTGTTGCTCAAGAACCCAGTTAAGACAATCATAGATATCATTTGCACAAGTTACCATTGTAGCACCGTTTTTTATTAAATGATAAATCCCCTCGCAATTAGGATTAGAAATAAGCCCCGGCATGCACATAAGTTCTCTGTTTTGTTCTAACGTTAGGTTTGCACTTATCATAGCACCGCTTTTAAGTGCTGCTTCAGCTACAAGAGTGCCAAAAGACATGCCTGTTACAATTCTGTTTCTTTGAGGAAAATTATGTGCTACAGGCTGCATTGAAGGTGCAAATTCACTAAAAACAACTCCTGCACCTTCTTCTATTTGTTTGTATAAAACCTTATTTGAAGAAGGGTATTGATAATCCAGCCCTGAACCTATAATTGCGATGGTTTTAAGGTTATTTTTTATTGCAGATATATGTGCAGCAGCATCAATACCGTATGCAAGTCCCGAAACTATTGTTATATCTGTATTTGCCATTTGAGAAATAATTTTTGCCAAAGACTCTTTTGCACTTTGACTTGCTTTTCTTGAGCCAACAACCGCAAGAGTTTTGCTAAAATTTATATCAGATAGATTACCCTTATAATATAGTGCAAGAGGAAAATCAGGAATTTGCTTTAAAAGTTCAGGATATTTTTCATCCTCGTAAGTTAAAATTTTATACCCTTTTTGTAAAGCATATTCATATTCAATATCGGGATTTATCTTTTGTTTTTTAGTTAAAAAAGCTTTTGGCACACTAACATCAGGATTTTGAAAAGAAAACTCCTCAAGTTCAGGTTTTTCACATTGCCAAAAAGATTGAATGTCATAGTCGAGAAATTCAAAAAGTTTTGCCTTAAAAAAAGTAGAAATGCCGCTAAGCGCTGCTGTTGCAGCATAGTATTTTAATTTATCATCACTAAATAGTCTTTGCTGCATTTTTTGGGTTCTTTCTGAACTCTAATAATTCTTTTTGTACTGCAGTATGATTATAAGTAAGCGTTTGGGGATTATTAAGTGCAAATTCCAAGTTTTTCTCATAAAGTTCGTAATTTTTCAATTTTTCGTATGATTTTGCAGCAAGGTAATAAATATCTCCTTGAGCGCCAAAATGTTTTAGTACTGCTGCCACAAACCTTATTGCTTGTTTGTAATCCTCTGTTGCAACATAAATTTTTGCAAGGAGTTTACACGCCTCAATATCTTTTTTATTTTTTTCAATCGTTTTTCTTAGCATCAAAATTGCATTTTTAGAATCTTTTTGTTCCCAATAAATTTGCGCAATATTGTAATATGCCCAAGAATAATCAGGTGAGAGTTCTATTACTTTTGTATACTCCTCAAGCGCCTTTTGTATTTCGTTTGTTTTTTTATACTCTTGCGCAAGGTAAAAATGCGCAAAATAATCACTATAATTATTTTCTATTGCTTTTTTAAAACATTTAATAGCATTTTGTGAGTCATTTTTTTTTGCATATAAAACGCCTATAGAGAAAAAGGAGTTTGAATCGTCACTGTTGATGCAAATTACCTTTTTAAAATTTAGCATAGCTTCATCATCCTGACCGACAGCTTCGTATGCAAGCG
Organism: Candidatus Gastranaerophilales bacterium; assembly: GCA_944324895.1. Taxonomy (GTDB): domain Bacteria; phylum Cyanobacteriota; class Vampirovibrionia; order Gastranaerophilales; family Gastranaerophilaceae; genus Galligastranaerophilus. Next base: position 18,033 of record CALUYC010000126.1, on the reverse strand, counting down.
CAAGATTATACAAAAAATCAGGATCATCTCCTTTTAATTCGACAGCTTTTTTATAAGCATTAAGAGCATATTTTGGATGTTTTAATTTTTCCCAACAAATTCCTGCATTAAAATACAAATTTGCATCGTTTGGAAATACGTTAATAAGATAGCTTAGATGTTTCATTGCAACCTGATCAAAACCTAAGTCCAAACACAAAACGGCAAGCTCGCGTCTTGCCTGAAAATTTGCGGGATCATTTTCAATGGTTTTTTTTAAATTTTCAAACCTTTGAATATCGTTCATTCTAGTTTTCTATTTCTCTATCCAAATCAATTATAGTGCTGCCGTCTTCATCTGTTGTAATAAGCGGAGTTTTTTCTTCTTCTATTTCTTCAGATTCCTCGTCGTCCACATCTTGAATAATCTTTTCAATTACAAGTTGCGCCATATCAAGCGCTACTTTTTGTTTTGTTTCGGGTGAACATTTCTCAAGCATTTGAATAGCTGTCCTTACTGTTGAATCTATATCATACCAACGTCTTTGACCACGTTGAATTCTTCCGTCTTCAACAGCGTTCATAATATCTTCAACATTTTCGTATTTATGATCTTGAATATTATGTTCAATTATTACTTTAATTAAATTTAGCGCAACGGCAATTTGGTTTGGCTCATCTGATGTTGATAACGTGCGCATTGACATAGATAGAACAGGATCTTTGTCATACCAGCGTGAAAAATGTTCGTTCATTACTACTCCTTTATTTAACTTTGCTTATAAATTACTCCACAACCTGCCTTTGGATAGTTCCAGTCTATTGCATTCAACGGGCATGCTATTCTGCATGCTCCACATTCAAGGCAGTTTTCATAATCAACATTGATTATATCTTTTTCCTCATCGTAAGTGTAAACTTTTGCAGGACATATATATGTACAGCAACGAGATTCACAGTTTTTGCACAACTCCCTGTTAATTACAAGATGTGACTCGCTGTCACAATTATACTTGATTGTCGTTAATTTGTCCTCTATTGATTTTTTTTTATTATCTTCACTGCTCATTTTAAAACCCCAAAAATACTTATAATAAAAGCCCAAGCATCTTTTAAAAGCTCTCTTATGCTTCTGCCTTTTACAAAATCAACTATAAATTCCCTAAATTCATCTCGCTTAGGAATACAGCTTGCACCTGAAAATATTTTAAAAAATTTGGATGCTGCTTTAGGATAATAATTCATCAAGGAATTTGTTCTTGAATATAGATTTCTCATAACGTTTTGATATGATTTTAAATCTTTCAAAACAAAGCTTTGCTTTAATTTTTTTTCATATAATTTTAATGTTTTTTTGGAATAATCTTTAATTTTTATTGCTGCAAGTGCTGTTTCACCCGCAAGTTTGCCGCTTATAAAGGCAAAATTTGTGCCTTCAAAATGTATAGCATTAACAAATCCTGCTGCATCACCCGCAAGCATAATACCATTCTCGCAAAGTTTAGGAAGTTTTTTGTATCCGCCCTCAGGTATTAAATGTGCACTATATTCAAGCATTTGCCCGTCTTGAATTAAAGGTTTTACAACAGGATGTTCCTTAAGCTTCTCAAGTAAATCCGAAGGGTTCAGTCCATAGCGGCTTAAATCTTCAAGATTAACCCCAAGCCCCAGCGAAATTGAATCCGTATAAGTATACAAAAAACCAAGCGCAAAAGGAGCATTTTCTAACTTAAGACCGCCTAAAAAATTTCTTGCAGCACCGTTTTTACTGCCTTTTTCAATATTAAAACGTTCTTCAATAATTTCTTTCGAAAGTTTAATTGTTTCTTTAATACTTAATACGGTATCTTTTGCCTCGTAGTCATATCTTAAGCCATATTTGCGCGCCAAAAGGGAATTTACACCGTCTGCCAAAATAATAATATCAGCCTCAATACGCTCTAATTCCGTTTCAACGCCACAAAAACAACCGTTCTTTTTGATTAATTTCTTTACAAGAGTAGATGGTGCAAAATAAACACCCTCCTCTTTTGCTTTTTCCACAAGCCAACTGTCAAATTTTGAACGAAAAATACTTGCACTTTTGGGATTTTGCGGAAAATCACATGAAATATCCACGCTTGAATTGTCGCTCAAAAGTGACCAAGTATGTTTATTTATATATCTTTCAACAGGCGCTTGCTCCCATGCGTTTGGAAAAATCTGTTTAAGTGCCGATAAAAAAACCGCACCGCCTATCATATTTTTTGTACCCGCAAAAGATGAGCGTTCAACAAGCAAAACTCTTGCACCGCCTCGAGCAGCACTTACTGCGGCAGCAACACCTGCAGGCCCCGCCCCAACTACAATTACGTCAAACTTTTGTGTTTGATTTTCCTCCATAACATAATTATACAAATATTAAGGACAGCTGACAACGATTTAATACGTAAATCGGCAGAGTAATTTACTTTTTTTGTTTTTTTAAAATAAAAAAGCACATTTTTTTTGTTTGTGCTAAATTAAGCATATTATGAAAACAGTTGATGAAATTAGAGAAGAATTTTTAAGCTTTTTTGAAAAAAAGCATAACTCAAAAAGGGTAAAAAGCTCGTCGCTTATTCCCGATAACCCTACAATACTGCTTACAACAGCAGGTATGGTACAATTCATTCCATACTTTTTGGGATTAGAAAAATTCCCTTACGACCCACCACGAGCAACATCTTGTCAAAAATGTGCAAGAGCCGGTGGCAAGGATTCTGACATAGAAAATGTCGGAAGAACACCAAGACACCACACATTTTTTGAAATGCTCGGAAATTTCAGCTTTGGAGGCTATTTTAAAGAAGAAGTAATTCCATGGTCTTGGGATTTTGTAACAAATTATTTAAAATTAGATAAAAATCGTCTTTGGATAACAATATATGAGGACGATGACGAAGCCGGAGAAATATGGCAAAAAGCAGGCGTGCCAAAAGAAAGAATTATAAAAAAAGGCAAAAAAGATAACTTTTGGGGTCCGGTAGGCATCTCAGGTTCATGTGGCCCATGTACTGAAATTCATTATGATTTGGGCGAACATTTAAAATGTTCTGATGATTGTTCTATCGCAACATGCGAATGTGACAGATGGGTTGAAATTTGGAACCTTGTATTTACAGAACTTTTCCAAGATGAAGAAGGCAATTTAACGCCGCTTGAAAAGAAAAATGTTGATACAGGCATGGGTCTTGAACGTATAGCAATGGTTTGCCAAGGTGTAGATTCAACATTTGAAACCGATCTTTTAAAACAAATATTAGATAAGGTGTCTGAAATAACAGGCAAAAAATACAAAGAGAACAACAAAACGGACATCTCGCTAAGAATCATTACAGATCATGCTCGTTGCGTAAGCTTTATGATAGCTGACGGTATTTTACCTTCAAATGAAGGTAGGGGCTATGTTTTAAGGATGATACTACGCAGAGCGCTACGTCATGGCTATATTTTAGGTCTTGAGTTGCCTTTTATGCAGCCGATTATTGATAAAGTAATTGACATATATAAAGATACATATCCCGAATTAGAACAAAACAGGGTTAAAATTCAAGACACAATTAAAAAAGAAGAAGAAAGGTTTAATCTAACCTTAAAACGCGGTTGGACACATATTGAAGAATTAATCAAAAAAATAAAGTCCGACGGCAAAGATGAAATTTCCGGTGAAGAAGCCTTTAAACTATACGATACCTATGGTTTTCCGCTGGAATTAACAAAAGAAATTGCCGACGAAAATAATCTGAAAGTAAATGAACAAGACTTCCAAAAAAATATGCAGGAACAAAAAGACCGCGCAAGAGCATCTGTTCAAAAAATTAGTCTTGTCGATGATCTTGTATATGTAGATAACCCTGCAACAGAATTTTTGGGATACGAACAAAATACTTGCAATGCAAAGGTTATAAATATAATAGAAAATGATGACACGTTTGATATTATTCTTGATAAAACCGTATTTTACGCACAAAGCGGTGGTCAAATAGGCGATACAGGGGTATTATTAAAAGAGGACGGTACAAAAACAGAAGTGCTTGAAACTTTTAAAGTTCAAGATGTTTTTGTGCACAGAATTGATAAGAACTCAAAAATCGAAGTGGGCGACAATATTACAGCTATAATCGATACAAAAAAACGCGATGAAATTGAAAAACACCACTCTTTAGCACACTTGCTTCAAGCTGCGCTTATAAAAGAACTTGGAGATGAAGTCCATCAAGCCGGCTCACAGGTTGAACAACACCGCACAAGATACGATTTTTCACTTTCTCGTGCAATGACAAAAGATGAAATTAAAAATGTTGAAAAAACAATAAACGAGTGGATTAACGAAGGAATAGAACGCACAACTGATGTTATGGGCATCGAAGAAGCAAAGCTTACCGGTGCTATGGCACTTTTTGGCGAAAAATATGGCGATACAGTACGTGTCGTAAGCTTCGGCAGTGAAAAATGCATCTCAAAAGAACTTTGCGGCGGCTGTCACGTTAAAAATACAAAAGACTTGAGACTTGCAAAAATAGTATCAGAAAGTGCCATTGCTGCTGGTGTCAGACGTATTGAAATTCTATGCTCAAGCTCTGCTTTTGATTACTTAAACGAAAAAGCAACTGTAGTGGATGAAATTGCACATAAAAATAAAATCCCCTACACCCAAATTGAAGATAAAATTGAAAAAATCGAAAGTCAAAATCGAGAACTCAGTGCAAAAATTGGCGAATTAGAATCAAAAATTGCACAGTCAAGTTTTGCAACATTTATTTCAAAAGCGCAAGATATTGAAGGCGGAAAGCTCTTTATATCAAAAATTGAAGACTTTGCCCCTAACGCAATTAAAGCAGGCATAGAAATACTGTCTAAAAAACTTGGTGAAAGCATTATTGTTCTGTGTTCAATAAAAGAAGACGGCAGCGCTTTCGTAATAAGCCAAGTAAGCGATACTTTTGTTAAAAAAGGTATTCAAGCAGGAAAAATAGTAGGCGAAATTACTAAAAAAATGGGCGGAGGCGGAGGCGGCAGACCTCAGTTAGCTCAAGGTGCGGGAAAAGACGCAAGCAAAGCTGATGAAATTCTTGCAGAAATTGAAAAATCAATAAAATCAAGCCTATAATTTAAAAAGAATTTCCTTAATCTTATTTTTCGGAAACTCAAAAAAAGCGCACAAAATATTAACAATATCTTTATCACAAAGCCTTAAACTCTTTAGAGTTTGGGCTTTTTCAATTATTTGAGTATTAATATCTAAATCTTGTTCCAAATGAACCATGCAAACAAATTCACCCTTTTGTGTTAAATCTCTTAAGATGCCAGCAACAGGAGCTGTTGTTATTTGCTCAAATTTTTTAGTTAACTCTCTGCCAATGCTGACGGTTGCCTGCGGTCTTACTTTCATAAGTATATTCAATGTCTCTAAAATTCTGTTCGGACTTTCATAAAAAACAAGGTTTTCTGTTCTGTTTTTTAAAAATACTTCTTCAATTTGCCCCTTAATGCGCGGCATAAAACCAATAAATTTAAAGCTTTCACCCGTTCTTTGCACGGACTGCAAAAGCGTAATAACAGCAGATGCGCCACAAACGGGGATTACTTTAAAACCTTCTTGTTCAACACTTTTTACAAGTATTTCACCCGGATCAGAAATCAAAGGAGTACCTGCATCTGACACAAGGGCAATGCTTTTACCTTCTTTTAAATAATTCAAAAACAACTCTGTGCGTTTTGTTTCACTGAATTTATGATAACTGACTAAACGAGTTTGAATATCGTACTTTTCGCAAAGTCTTGTTGTAATCCTTGTATCCTCACAGGCAATAACATCGACATTTTTCAATATATCAATCGCACGGAAAGTAATATCGCCCAAATTCCCAATAGGAGTGGCAACCGTATAAAGTGCTGTTTCTATTTCACTTGCCAAGTTGTACCTTCTTTTGAATCTTTAAGCAGAATACCGCATTTATCAAATTCGTCACGAATTAAGTCGGACTTTGCCCAATCTTTATTGTCGCGCGCAGTTTTCCTTATTGAAATAATTTTTTCAATCGCATCTTTAGGTGCAACAGTTTCATTAATTTCAAAAGTTTTATATAGCGGCAAAATTATTTCCCTAAGTTCATCTTCGCCAACTTCTTTCTTTGCAAGAGAAAAATCAAAACCTAAAACTTCGCCAAGGGTAATTAATGTACTAGCGTATAATTTGGCTTCTTGTTCATTTTGTGCTTTTTTAATTTTATCTGCAAGCGAAAATAATACCGCAAGAGCTTTTGATGTATTTAAATCATCATTCATTGCATCTTTAAAAGCGTCTATACTTTGTAAATCGGTATTATCAGTTTTACTATAGCCGCAAGCCGCACCAATTAATCTTTTTGCACCTGTTGCAGCAGAGTTAAGCGCCTCATCATTAAATTCAACAGGCATTCTGTAGTGGTTTGTCAAAATAAAAAATCTTATAGCATTAGAATCATATTTTTTTAATAAATCATCTATCGTTAAAAAGTTGTTCAACGATTTTGACATTTTTTCTTTATTTATCGTGACAAAACCGTTGTGTCGCCAGAAGTTAACAAACTTGCAACCATTAGCACATTCACTTTGTGCAAGCTCGTTTTCATGATGAGGGAATGTTAAATCAGCACCACCCGCATGAATATCAATACTCTCACCTAAAAATTTCTTACTCATTGCGGAACATTCAATGTGCCAACCGGGACGACCAAGCCCCCAAGGGCTTTTGTACCCATGTTTTTCGTCTTTTTTCCAAAGCGCAAAATCAAGAGGTGATTTCTTTTTGTCGCCGGCTTCAACTCTAGCACCCGCCATTAAATCATCAAGCGGCTGTTTAGATAGCTGCCCGTATTTTTTATATTTTTCAACTTCAAAATAAACATCGTTATCAACAACGTAAGCAAAGCCTTTATCTATAAGCTTTTTAACCATTGCTATCATCTCGCCGATAGTTTTTGTTGCACGAGGTTCTACATCAGGTTTTAAACAATTTAAACCCTTCATGGAGTTTGAAAAAGACTCATAAAATTCTTTTGTAACAACCTCAGGCAAAACACCCTGAGCATCGGCTTTTTTAAGAATCTTATCGTCAACATCGGTTACATTTCTGCAATATGTGGTATTAAACCCTAAGAACTTTAAATATCTATACAAAACATCCCAAGTTATGTAACATCTTGCATGACCTAAGTGTGCTTTGTCGTACACAGTAGGGCCACAAACGTACATTTTAACCGCATTTTCCTCAAGCGGAGTAAATTCTTCAAGTTTATTTGATAGTGAATTATAAAATTTAAGCATACACATATTTTAATATAAACAATTTTATATTAAAATAGCAATAGATATTATATTGGGAGTAATTATGAAAAATACGGTAGTTGTAGGAGCACAGTTTGGCGATGAAGGCAAAGCAAAAATAACTGACCTGCTTGCTCATCAGGCTGATTTTATCATCAGATACCAGGGTGGTTCAAATGCGGGGCACACTGTTGTTGTAGATGATAAAAAGTACAAATTTCACTTAATACCTTCAGGTATTTTATACCCGAATAAAACCTGCTTTATGGGTGCAGGCGTTGTTATTTGTCCTGAGGATTTTAAAAAAGAAGTTGATGAAATTATCTCTCAAGGGGTTAGTTTTGATCAAATAAGAAAAAGTCTAAGAATTAGTCCCCTAGCCCACATCACTATGCCATACCACAGAGCAATAGACGGATGGAGCGAAACAGATTTAGGTGAAAAGAAAATAGGCACCACTAAAAAGGGTATAGGACCTACATATACAGATAAGTACGCCCGTTGCGGAATTAGGGTTGAAGATTTGTTTGATGAAAAATTACTTTCAGATAAACTTGATATAATTTTGCCCAAGAAAAACAAAGAGCTGCAATATGTTTACGGACTTAAAACATACACAAAAGATGAAATTTTAAAAATTTGCAAAGAATACAAAGAAATATTTACACCTTACGTTTGTTTTAACTGGCAAGAAATTATAGCTGACGCTAAGAAAAATAAAACCATACTTTTTGAAGGTGCACAAGGCGTTATGCTTGATATTGACTACGGCACATATCCGTTCGTAACAAGCTCTAACCCTGTTGCAGGCGGTGCAGGAGTTGGCGGTTCAATGGGTCCTCTTGCAATTCAGGAAGTAATCGGGGTATTCAAAGCCTACACAACACGTGTTGGCGAAGGTCCGTTTATTACAGAATTAACAGACGAAACAGGTAAGGCAATTCAACAAATTGGTGTTGAATACGGAGTAACTACAGGCAGAGCAAGGCGCTGCGGCTGGTTTGATGCAGTATTTGCCAAATACAGCGTGCTGGTAGGCGGTCTGAGTGCTGCAGCAATTACCAAACTTGATGTATTTGATACATTTGACGAAATAAAACTTTGCACAGGATATAAAAATAAAAAAACTTGCGAAATCATCAAGCAATATCCGACAAAAGTTGCGGCACACTACAACTATGAACCTGTTTATGAAAGATTTAAGGGTTGGAAAACCGATATTTCAAGAATAAAGAAATATGAAGATTTGCCTGAAGCTGCAAAAGTTTATCTGAACAAACTTGAAGAAATTCTTGAAGTACCTATAAAAATAATAAGCGTTGGGCCAAACAGAGACCAAACAATCTTTAAATAAATTCGTAATTGGCAATTAAACGTTTAATATCAGAACTTATAACCAAATCGGGGTTTTGCGAACAAAAATCATCCAAGATTGTAACTGCAGCCCCGATTTTATTTTGTTTTAAATAAATCAACCCGACAATTATAGCATTATAAGGATTTTCACTTTTTTTGGAAAGATGATAAGATGCCTTAGAACTTAAATTTCCGCGAGCCTCATATGCGCTGACAAGATTTCTGTAATAAGTTAAATTTAAACAATCGCCTACAAGCGCTTGTTCAAAACAACTTTGAGCCCATATCGGCAGAAGCCTGTTTTTGTTTATTTCGTATATTTTCATATACGCTTGGCCCAAATTGTTATAGTAAACACTAGTAGATTGCACATTTGGATTTATACCTATGGCAATTTTAAATTCTTTGATAGCAGCAAGATAATCACCCTCACGCATAAAAATAACACCTTGATTGTTGTGTTCTTTTGCATTTCTTGCTGCATCAACAGGCGTTATTGCACAATTAGCCAAACCAATCGTATAGCAAATAACAAAAACAAAAAGAAATATTCTAAAGTATAATTTCCATACCTTCTTTAGCAAATTCTACACCGCCTTCGGGATTAGAAAATTCTTCTTCGAGCATTTCAAGCGTATTATCGTCATAATTTGGGTCATAATGAAAGAACAAAAGTTTTTTTGCTTTGGCTAATTTTGCACTCTCAAGCGCCATTTGAAATGTTGAATGCCCATAGCCCTGTTTTGGGGCAATAGGCGAAACATAGTCTTGATGAGTATATTGAGCATCATGTATTAGCACATCGCAACCGTAGGCAAACTCAATAAATCTTTTATCGGAACCTATGTATGTTTCTTTATCTGTTGCATATACCAACACTTTATTATTATAAGAAATTTTTATGCAAAGACAACCGTTTTTAGGATGCGCTTGCGTCTTATGAAAAGTTATTACAACATCGTCTTTTGTGTAATCATCCTGACTAAAAGCACTGCTGTCTATAATTTTTGCATCTTCATCTTTTTTTATAATAACTACTTTTGAATCATTTAAATTTTGAATATCAAAATTACACTTAACATCATCAATTCCAAGCGGAAAAACTCTGTCGAAAAGAACATCCTTTAGTGTATCTTTCAAATCTTCATTGTTAATATTTAAACCATAGACTTTAATCTTAGAACCTGCAACAAATATTGGTTTAAAAAATTGTAACCCTTGTATGTGATCCTGATGAACATGACTTAAAAGTATTGTGGCATCAATAGGTTTTCTGTCATGCGCGTTTGCAGAACTTAGAATATGCTCCCTGACAAGTTCTGTTCCTATATCAACAATGCCTGTGCCTGCATCCAATACAACAAGTTTATCTCCCAAATTAACTTCAGCACATGAAGTGTTACCGCCAAACTTAAGAAAATTTGCTCTTGGGGTAGGATAAGACCCTCTGACACCTCGGAATTTAATTTTAAATTTGTTGTTCATCTTGCATCATTTCCTCAAGTAAATCTTGCGAATCTTTTGTTTGTTCATCTTCGACTTTATTTTCTTCCTGTTGAATTTCCTGAACATCTTCTTGAACTTGGGGTTCTTGAAGTTGTTCTTCTTGCAAGTCTTGGTTATCCGTTTCCTTATTTTTACGCTTTTTCTCTTTTTTAACCTTTTCTTTTTTGGGTGGTTTTTGCGGTTTTACATAGGGTTTTCTTATTGTAAAAGAAATTTCTCTGTCTTTTTGCGTACCATAAAAAGTTGTTGCAGCAATCGTACTTAATTTGGCGCGTTCCTGAACATCTTTTAAATTTGTTTCATATACCTTTGTTTTAAACTCGGTTCTGTCTCTGTAGTTAGTAATTTTTACCTGCCTAAAAGCATTAGGGTAGCTTACAAGAGAAGGTGTGCTTATAAAAACAATATTTTTTTCCCTGACTACTCTTGTTGCATGGTAGTGTCCCGATAATATGAAAATAGGGTTTTTATATTTTCTGATAATTTCCAAATATTTATCGGCATTTTTTATACTGTGATCTTCACTTTTGAAAGGCTCAAGGGGCGGATGGTGCTGAAAAATTACAACAACCTTATCTTGATTATTTTTTAACTCGTTATCCAAAAAAGCAAGCTGTTCTTCGCTTAAATAGCCGTTTGATGTCACTTCATTTCTTATAACGGCATCTAAAACAACAATTCTATAGTCCGTTTTAGGCGTAAAAGCGTAATAGGTGTCATCAAACATATAATTTCTATTACATTTTTTCACGAAGTCTAAAACTTCATCAATTTTTAGCCCCGGGGAACATTCATCACTATCTGCAAGACAAATAGCGCTGTCATGATTGCCAAAAGTATTAAGAGAAGGGTAATTTAACTCAGAAAGAAGGGTAAAGAAATTTTTATAATTTTCAAGAGTGGGTATATCGACCATATCACCAGTAAACATAACAAAATCAACTCCCGGAATTGAATTTGTTGTTTTTATGGCATCTTCCAAAAGGTCTTTTGAAGATGAAAGCATTTTATAAGAAGTATCTTCTCGATCAGCAACATGTGCATCACTTATTTGCACAACATTCAATGTCATATTCCTGAACGAAAATGCGTTTGAGGGCATAATCGCCAGTAATATGAAAAATAATGTTAATACTATATTCCTGACAGTTTTTTTAAGGTTCATTATTATATAAGTTTTTCCAATCTTTCAACTAAATTTGCATTTTGTGCAGCAAAATCCTTACCACGAGCTTTTATTGCATAAACAAGAGCAAGCGGCAAATTAAGGGCATCGCCAGATTTTACTTTTTCAAAATAAAATTCTTCAAAATTATCCGGAAGTCTAAGAGTCCAGTTAGGGTCACCTGAAGTACCCGGAACATTATAAACTTCATTTATTCCAAAAAAGTCAGTAAAGAAAATTTGTATGTTTTGAGCTTTTGAAGCAAAAATTTCAACAAGTTTAGAAAAAGCAAGAAATTTTTCGTCCGTGTAGAGTTTATGACGAATCATATCTTGTCCGTCAAAATCATAATACAAATCTTCCATTAAATTGCGCACATGTGGGTGCATTTTATCGGTATTAACCATTTTAGAAGCCCACATTCTGATTGGTTCATTATCATGTGTACCAACCATTGCCCAAGAATTTGGTACAATGTTTTTGCAACGATACGGGTGGTCTTCTTCTTCGGCAACTACAAACTGCACAAGCTTCATACCTTGAAGTCCGTATTTTTCCATAACCTGTTCAACAGGATAAGTTAGAGTACCCAAGTCTTCAGCAACAATGGCATCTTTATCGAGACCGGCTTCTTTAGCAGATGCTATAACAATCTTTTCTATCATTGCACCGTAGTGTTTAATTTGTTCATCGTTTAACTGTTTTATCCACTTTTCTTCATCAGGATCATATTCTTCGTCAATATCATCAAGTGTTGCGATTGAATATTTTTTCAATTCCTCATGTTGAGGTGAAGAATACAATCTGCCGGCACCTTCTTCTACTTTTGGTAAAGAACCTTGTTTGTATACCCAAGGATCAATTAAGCCAACAGTGTGGTCAATTCTGACTCCGCCGGGGTTTTCTTTAAACATTTTCAGATAAAGTTTATACAAAAGTTCGCCCGCAGGGCCTAAAGAACCGTCTTTATTGAAAAGCTTTTCAGGATCAACTACACTAAAACCCCATGCCTGACCGTCTTTTGAAAAATAATCAGGCGGACAACCTAAAGACCAGCCTTCTTTAAACAAAGCCTGATATGCCCAGTTATCTCTGTCAGAGAAAGCAACTTGTCTGTCTGCAATTAACTTAATACCCTTGTCTTTTGCATATTTAAGAGTATCTTCACCTTGTTGTGCTACTATAAACTGCTCAAGCTTATATTTTTCAATATCGTCTTTGTATTTTTTTGAAATTTCATCAATTCTTTTCTTGGCTTCCTTTTTATCTGCACAACCAAAAAGAGTTTTGTCTAGGCTACTGTCCCACTGAGGCCAATAATCGCTGTTGTGTTCTAAACAAAATGCCTCATAGAGCGCATCATTGTCTAACCAATAAGCATTTTCTTTTTTAAATTTGTCAAATTTTCTTTTCAATCCCCAAGAGGCTTTCTTTTTAAAGTTTTCATATACTTCTTTCATAGCCGCCTCGCATCTTTCGATTGCATATACATAAGATGCTCTGTTAGAACCTTTTGTGGGATTATTTGAAACAATATTATTTAAAGTACCTTCGCTAAGCAAATGCTCCCATTCGCTTGTTGTAAGGGCTTGAAGGTTAATAAACAAAGGATTTTTTGAAAAAACAGTACCACAGTATGGTGAAGGGTCAGACATTTTTGTTTTACCGGCAGGGCCTAACTGTAGCGCACTAAAAACACCACTCATAAAATCAAAAACTCTTTTTGCGCCTTTGGAATTATAAGTTCCAAAACCGGTGTTTTCACCCTCGGAAGAAGGAAAACTTACTCCATGTAAAATTAGTGCAAGGTTTTTCTTATCCAATGCCTTTAGGGCTTCACTTACCGTATCTTTATACTCTTGAGTTAACGCGAATTGTTCTTTACACAACATTTTTGACCTTTCTTCCCAAAATTAATGACCTTAATAACTTGTTAAACCGCGCTTTTGCAAATATTCCCTAACGGTATTTAAAGAAGCTTGCACTATACGCGTTATTCTTGAACTTGATAAACCAACCTGAGCAGCAATTTGTTTAACCTGCATGTTTCTGTAGAATCTGTATTCTACTATTGTTCTGTCTTTCTGAGGAAGTGTCGCAATGGCTTCTCTTATAATTTTTCCAAGTTCGCTAATTTCAGCTTTCTCATCAGGTGTTGCTGATGTATCTTTTATAAAATCAAAGGGTGAATCATTATCCGATGATGCCGACGCAATAGAATCTATTGACAAAATGGTCTCATAAATTGCTTCTCTGACTTTTGAAGGAGAAACATCAAGACTTGAGTTATCGTTAGAATAATTATCCTCGTCTTCTTCACCTTCTTCTTTTTTATGTTTTAGGGTATACCATTTATAGCGATTTCTTAATTCATTACGAATCGCCCACCTGACAGCAGTTGCAATATAAGATGTATTATATCTTTGAAGTTGCTCGGGGGTTTTATTTTTTATAAGAGCTTGAATTGCAATAATACCGATAGAAACAAGCTCCTCGCACTCCACCATATGGGATGGTATCCGCCTATATTCTACCCGTGCTACTTTTTGAATAATATCTATGTAGTCATTAAGATTTGATTGCAATGTTGCTGCCATTTTTTCCGATTACATTTTTATAAAAAAATTTTACTATCTTTTGCCCATAAATGCAAACACTACACGTTATCTGTAGGATTAATATTTTCAGACACCGGTGCTTGCGTCTTTTTCTTTTTGAGATTGTATACAAAAATAAGAATTTCAGCTACTGCTTTATATAAGTCAGGCGGTATTTCATGATCAATTTCTACAAAACGAAAGATAGCACGCGCAACAGGAGGATTTTCTATAACAGGTACACCATGGTGTTGTGCTATTTCTTTTATTTTCTTTGCAAAAAGCTCTGTACCTTTTGCAACAAGCTTTGGAGACTGCATTGTCTTTTGATCATATTTAAGAGCACAAGCAATGTGCGTTGGGTTTGTAACAACAAAGTCCGCATCCGGTACTGCATCCATCATCTTTTTTTGCAAAAGTTGTTGACGTCTTTGCCTTAAGGCAGCCTTAACATGCGGATCACCTTCAGTGTTTTTATACTCATCCTTTACTTCTTTAAAAGACATTTTTTGATCTTGTAAAAATTTCCACTTTGTAACCCCGTAGTCTGCTGCAGCAATAATTAAGAATGCAATACCCGCTTTTACAACAAAGTCTACAATTAATTTACCGAACTGTATTAAAACTGCAAATTGGTTATCAATGGCCGCAAGCATAATAATAGATTCAAAATGCTCCATATAAACCATATAACCCACAATGCCCAGTATCAAAACTTTTACTATATTTTTTACAAGTTCAAAAAGTGTTTTTGGACTCATAAGATTTTTAAAATATTTTGTAGGATTTAATTTATCGAGTTTTGGTGCAAGCGGTGTTGTTGTAAACAAAGGCCCTACCTGAATTAAATCTCCCACAATTCCCATAAACCATGCGAGAATTAATATCGGCCCTATAATTAAAATAGCAGGCACAACCGTAATAAAAAGCAAATACGAATACCCGACTTTTTCTATATGCGCATTGGGAATTTGCTCATAAACTAAAGTAAAAAGCCCCGAGATTTGTTCCCAAATAAAAGGTGCAAGGGCATAAATTCCGCTAAACATCACAATAAGCGCAAGAGCGGTTGAAAAATCCTTGGATTTTACAACCTGACCTTCTTTTCGCGCTTTGTTCAGCTTCTGCTGCGAAGCCTCAAACTGCTTATCTTCATCAGCCATAGTTTAATTATACTCTATTTATTTTTTAACGGGAATTTAATATTTTACAAGGGAAGAAACTTTTACACCTTTTGGAAGCTTCTCTTTTCCTTTTAAATCTTCAAGTTCAATTAAAAAAGAAATTCCTACAAGTTCCCCGCCGGCACTTTGAACAAGTTTAGCTGCAGCAGCAGCTGTTCCGCCTGTTGCAAGTAAATCATCGACAATAAGAACTCTATCACCTTTTTTAATAGCATCTTTATGGATTTCAATTTTATCTGTGCCATATTCAAGCGAATATTCTTGAGATATGGTTTCTGCGGGCAGCTTTCCGGGTTTTCTTATTGGAATAAAGCCGCAATTTAATTTGTATGCAATGGGCATACCAAAAATAAAACCTCGAGATTCAATACCTGCAACATAGTCAATATTTTCATTTTCGTATTCTTCTGCCATAAGATTAACTATTTTTTGCATAGTTTGAGCATCTTTTATTGCAGTTGTAATATCGCGAAAGATTATTCCTTCCTTTGGAAAATCTTTAACATCGCGTATCATCTTTTTTATATCATCCATTTTCTAACTCCTTGTTGAACCGTTTTTAATTTTATCAAAAACATTTTTATAGTAAAATAATTTTATGTCCGAAATTAAAGAAGAATTAAAACAAAAACTGACACTTATAAAGCCGCGACTTGAAGCGGCGGGAAGGTGTCTTTGACCTTGAAAATCTTAAAAAAAACTTGCTTGAACTTGATGGAAAACTGCAATCGCAAAATATATGGGATAATCAGGAACTTGCATCGAAGCTTTTAAAAGAACAAAAAGAAATAAAAACAACACTTGAACAGTATAAAAATTGGAATACAACTTTTGAAGATGCACAGCTGAGTCTTGAATTGGATGATGAAAGTCTTATAACGGAAAGCTTTGAAAACATTAAAAAACTTGAGCGCGAACTTGATAAGTTCGACTTGGAGCAAATGTTAAGCGGAGAATATGACAAAAACGACGCTATTTTAACCGTAAACTCGGGCGCAGGCGGCACAGACGCGCAAGATTGGGCACAAATGTTGCTCAGAATGTATATGCGCTGGGCGCAAATTCACAATTATGAATGTGAACTTTTGGACAAATCCGACGGAGAAGAAGCCGGCATAAAATCTGCTACAATAAAAATTTCAGGCAAATGGGCTTATGGCTACTCAAAAGCCGAAAAAGGGGTACACAGGCTTGTTAGAATTTCTCCTTTTAACGCAAACGGAAAAAGACAAACAAGTTTTGCCTCTCTTGAAGTTACACCTGTTATAGAAGACTTTGAAAAGAAAATAACAATTCCCCCTGATGAGATTGAAGTTGAAACAATGCGCTCAGGCGGTGCCGGCGGGCAAAATGTAAATAAAGTTGAAACTGCGGTTAGAATTTATCACAAACCTACAGGAATTGTAGTCAAATGCCAGCAAGAACGCTCGCAACTGCAAAACAAAGAAACTGCCATGCAAATGTTAGCTTCAAAACTGCTTGCAATAAAACAAACAGAACATGAACAAAAGCTTGCGGGGCTAAAGGGCGAAGTTATGGATGTGAATTTCGGCTCACAAATTCGCTCTTACGTTTTTCATCCCTACAAACTTGTTAAAGACCACAGGACAGGGTTTGAAATGGGTAATGTTGATGCTGTTATGAACGGCGAAATAGATGGATTCATTGAAGAATATTTAAAATTTGGAGAAAAGAAGAATTAAAAAAGCGGGCATAAAGCCCGCTTTGTGTTAAAATTTAAAGATATGCTCTCCTTCTGTATGAACAGCTCTTTTACCTTCTTTAGTAATATCAATAATTTTCTTATACCCTTCACTACCTTTATCAAGGTATTCGACAACTATTTGTTTTGAACCATCGTCAGCTATCTTTGTAGTTTGTTTTGCGAACGGTTTACCATTTTTTAAGGTTTCAACAACTTTATTTCCATCTTTGTCAGTATATTTATTTACCTGTTTTAGAACTGTTTTACCTGGATTTATAGTAGGTTTGCGAGTATAAACGGGTTTTTTTGCTATTACATTTCCTGCTTCATCTCTTGTTAAAATGTAGTGCCTAAAAAAGTTTTTATTTTTAAAAGTTACATCCATCAGTGCGTCCACCTCTTGGAATGTCTTTTTCCAAGTACCGTCTTGTTGTTTTTCTATAACATCTTGTAATGTTGCATCTAAAGGACTTTTGTGTTCTTTAACAATTTTATTACTAGTTATTATTGTTTTATCGCCAGTTGGCATCCATTCAAGATTTCCAACTTTTTGTCCATCTTCACCAAGTCTTAGAACATGGGCAAAATTAAAGTTTTCTATTGTTCGTGCACCATCTTTGCTGCTGTACACTTTCTTCATTATTGGCAAACCACTCAAAGATTCGCTTAATGTTGATGATTTTAGTGCACCATCAGCATATTCTAGTGCATATTGACCATTTTTATTTGTTACGTTAATTACACCACTAAAAGGCTTACCCTTAACCGAGGCCATACCTTTATCAAACCTACCTATTTTTTTAAAATCATCAATACTTAACTCGGAAGGAATTTTTTTACCTCTTGAAATTGCAACCGCTGCAACACCAGCTGCAGCTAAAGCGCCAAGAGCAAGAGCGATTTTACCTTTGTTATCTTTTATAACTTCTTTAATATCTTTTTTCTCGTTTGGATTTGAAATACCCTGAGTTTCAATATTGCCTTTCATTGAAACAGAATTAACAGAGTTTACTTGCATATTTTTCATCCTTTCTCAGTTGTACTTTACATGGATATTAAAATATATGGCAAAAATATTTTTGCCATAAAATCAATGTTTTTTTACATATCTTTACAATTATTTAGCCATATTTATAAACAATTAGTTTATTAAAGCATATGACGATTTATTATAATTTATTGAAATGAATTATCAGGAATTAATAAATACAA
>CALUYC010000125.1 GCA_944324895.1 Candidatus Gastranaerophilales bacterium | reverse complement strand
TATACAAATTCAATAAAAACTTTTGAAGAAGTAATAAAAGAAAACTCATCAGACTTTAAAGAATGGGGCAGCTACGGACTTGCTCTTTTAAGAGACAACAAATACAATGAAGCAAAAGAGGCTTTTGATAAAGCGGTTAAAATTAATCCGACAGATTACACATCATACGGTAACCTTGCAGTTGTGCAGTCATACTTGAACGAACAAGAAAACGCTTACACTAACTTTAAAAAAGCATTTGAGCTTGAGCCAAATTTGACATCATTAAAATTTGACTATGCGGCTCTTTTAACCAAAATGGGCAAATACGACGAGGCTATAGTTGCATATAACGACTATCTTAAAAAATACCCCAATGATACAAATGCCTATTTAAATTTAGGTATTTTATACAAAGGTACACAAAAACCAAAAGAAGCTATTGCCGTTCTGCAAAAAGGTGTTAAACTGGATGCTACAAATGCGAACATGAAAAATGAGCTTGGCAAAAGCTATTTTGAAAATAAAGAATACGACAAAGCAATTACGGTTTACAATCAAATACTTTCTCAAAACAAAAATAACCTTCAAGCTTTATATAACAAAGCTCTCGCACTTCAAGGAGCAAAAGAATTTAAAAAGGCAGAGGCAATATATTCTTCTCTTTTAAAAGAACCTGTAGAAAATTTGTCAAAATACAGTCTTGAATATCCAAATATTCAACAAGCACTTGCTTCAAACTACATAGCTTGGGCAAATTATTACAACAGCAAAAAAGACTTTAAAAATGCAAAAGAAACATATGCAAAAGCACTTGCAATAAATCCGGACAACACAAGTGCATATAAAGGTCTTGCAAAAACCTATGAGGATATGGGCATAAAAGATCTTGCTGTTGAAAATTATGAAAAAGCTATCCAAATAGAGCCTGAGAATGCTGACTTATTTATGAGCTACGGCGAAACTTTGGAGCACTTAAATGACTTAGAACAGGCGCAAGGCGCATTTTCAAAGGCTATAGAACTTGACAATAAATCAAGCGAAGCTTATGTATTATCAGGCGACAACTACCTAAAACAAAAAAATCTTGAAAAAGCTATAGAGCAGTACAAAAAAGCTCTTGAGCTTTCAAATGACGACGATTCAATCACAATTAAAATAGGCAACTGCTATAAATATTCAAATGAAAATTCAAAAGCTATGGAATACTATACAAAAACATTAGATATTAACCCTATCAATGAAAACGCTTATTTTAACATTGGTTTAATAAATTATGAAGATGAAGATTACTCTGAGGCTGTTGCAAACTTTTCAAAAGCCATCGAACTAAAACCTGACTTTGCCTATGCATATTGGGGTTTGGGTTCTTGCTATGAAGTTATGAAACAACCCAAAGATGCAATTTATAACTACGAAAAATATACAGAATATGCTCCTGACGAAGATTCAAAAACAAAAGCTCAGGAAAAAGTAGATGAATTGTACAAAGAACTTATTAAATGAAAAAAATAATACTTATTTTATGCATTTTTGTTCAAGTTTTTATTCTTTGCGGATGTTCACAAGATCCTTTTATACTTTTTAGTGCGCAAAATCCAAAAAACGGACTAAATAAAAATCAAATAGAATATAATTTTAAAACAGAGCAGCCGATTTATTATGCCCTTATTGCCCCAAAAGGATTTCAAGAAGATATGGTAAGAATTTCACTCAGCAAAAAAGATACAAAAAGCGAATTTTGGGGTTATAGCAACTATCACAACAAAACAATTAAACTAAAAGGCGAAAACTATTATAGCGACTACTTTGTAATAAGAGAAGAAGGAATTTTTGTCCTTCAGGCATTCAATTTAAAAAATTTAAGCAAACCGATAGCAACAGGAATTTTTAGAGTCTATGCCAATTAAAAATTTTATTGAAGATTTGATACAACATATTAAAAATAAACTGTTTTCATCAAAATATGTCATCAAAGGCAAGTGCAAAAAATGCGGACAATGTTGTTCAACAATACTTTTTTCTGATGAGAACGGATATATAAAAACACCTGAAGATTTTATGCAACTTTGCAAAAGAAACAAAAGATTAAACCACTTTACAATAAACGGAAAAATTACAGATGTTAGTGAAAACAATCCGCAATACGGGGCACTGCTTTTTAAGTGTAAATCTCTTAAAGAAGACGGAAAATGTGCAAACTACTTTTTTCGCTCGTTTTTTTGCAGAGACTATCCTGCCATAAACCCTTCTTTTATTCAAATGGGCGGCACAACGCTTGATAATTGCGGATATTACTTCGATGTAAATAAAAAGTTCAGTGAATATCTAAAGGACTAGATTTTTTCCGGAACTTTTACCCTGTAGTATTTAAGGTTTTCAAATGCACTTGTTTGCTTACCCGCTTTATCGGGATTTTTAATTGTCAATTTATCGTATTCTATTTTAGAATTATCCTTGCCGACTAAAAACAGTACGTCAAAAATCGCACGCTCTCTGTATGTATCATACGAAAACGCCACTTTAACATCTTCAGGGCCCGCTACAACATAGAATTTATTTTCCGTCAGCAAATCTTTATCGGGGTTATCTCTCAATATAGATATTGTTCCCTGATAACCGACTGCTAAATACTTGCCCAGTCTTATATTTTCATCGATTGTAATAAATTGTTTACCGTAAATATATTTATCAAAATTTAGAGGGCTTTCTCCATGGATTCCTGCCATACCATAACTTATACGAGAACCCCAATTTTTAACACGTGTTTGCAGTGCCGGACCAAACCTTGCAATACCTGTAACATCGCCGGTACCATATAATGTTGCACCTGCCTGCGTGTATATATAGGATCTTATATACAAGTCCTGTTCATCATTTTTCTTTTCAAACAAAGTTTTTGTTAACTCGCCTTGCCACCTGAAACGAGCAGTACCAAATCTGCTGTCTTTTTCTGCAACTCCGTAATCTGTGACATAACCGCCTGAAAATCTTTGCTTAAATACCGCATCTAAGTCTTTAACCAAATATGACTTGTCATAAACAAGTTGAGCAATATAACCCGGTTGCCTTCTACCATAAAACCATTCGTCAAAGTATGCATGACGACCGTAATCTATATACCAATTTTTATTAAATTCATATTTACCGCGGACAATAAAATTTTCACTTGAAGTTGCATAAGCTGCTTCGATAAAATTTCTTTTAGACCTGTATCTCGCAATACCACCAATACCAATGCCAGAATCATAAACTATTGCCGGCATTAATTTTAAAGTGCCGCCAAAAGGAACTTCTGTTGCATAACCCCAACCGAAATATGTACCAAAATCCCTTATCATACCGACTTCAGGAAGGTTTGTTTCAACATAGGACTGGCTTTTATCTGTTAAAATCTCAGCACTTGCAGCAGTTGCGATTTTGAACTTTTTATAATAAATGTCTGCATTTTTAAAAGTTATTGTGTCATGGTCTCTTTTGCTTTCGATTATTATTTCCTTAGTTTTTATTCTTAGGGGTTCGCTTCTTTTCTTTTTTAAATCTGATGTTGCAAAGTCTTTTTGTACAATGGTTTCATCCAAATAACCAAAACCTTTTGACTGCAATGTCATATCAATTTCGCGTGCAAGTTTTGCATCCCCGTTAAGCATTTGAATTTCGTTAGCGTAGGCATAACCTTCTTGCGCTCTAAGGGTCATTAAACCAACAGTACCTACAGGCTCGTTCATAAGCACATTTTCTTCATTTAAATTTATGCTCATAAAATCGCCTCTAATACAGGATTTATCTTTGTTCAAAACAACATTATCAAAAAGACGAATAATATTTGTATCTTTGTTATAAATTGCCTTATCGGCACTTAAAGTAGTGTTGTCGGAATTAGTTTTTATAACTACATTTCCCCTTGCCTCTATTTCGTTTCTATCTTCAAAATATTCCATTTCATCAGCATCAAGTGTAAGGCCTTGTTTTGCGGAGGGCTGCGAACTTGCAGAGCCTTCTTGAGGGGTAATTACTTCATCAGTCTGTATTTCTTGTTTTTGCTTTTTCTTTTCTTTTATAACATCAATTAAATTGGGAACTTCCACACCCGGCCCTTCGTATGCATCTTGAGCCTGAATACCGCCAAAATTAACCTCCTTTGTATTGTCAGCTTTTTGCTGCTCAACTTTAGTGGGGTCAATAGTTGGGGCATTTATCACTTCAACGGCATGCGCCGCATTAAAAAATAAATTAAATGCAACCAATAAAAAAGCCGTTATTATAAGTCTTTTAGCGTTGTGCACTTTTATAAAAGTTTCCTCTATAAGACTAACCACAAGTATTTTACCGCAAAAATATTTTTTTGACACCATGCAAAAAACTTATTATCTTGGGATAAAATTAAAAGGATTTGTCGGATTACCATTTTGACGAACTTCAAAATGCAGGTGCGGGCCTGTTGAATAGCCTGTTGTACCAACGTTTGCTATAACCTGTCCCTTGACGACAGTTGAACCGACAGATACCCTATAGCTGTTTAAGTGCGCATAAAGTGTTGTTGTGGGTACACCGTTAATTCTGCCATGGTCAATAATTACAACTTTACCGTAGCCACCATACCAACCGACAAAAATAACCTTGCCAGAGTTTGCTGCTTTAACAGGCGAATTCATAGGCATGCCCAAGTCTACACCGGAGTGGAATATTTTTCTTTTGAATATGGGGTGAACTCTCCAGCCGAATGGAGAAGTAACAGGGCCGCCAACAGGTCTTATAAAACCGCCTGAAACAGTAATTTTTTGTTGACTCTTTTCAGACTTTACGGTTTGCTTATTAATCATATCAGCAATTTCGCGACTTTGACGAGCCAAATCTCTTTCGGCTTTTTCCCAAGTAGCGCGGTCAGTCTTTAGCTTGTATATCATTTTTTCGTTTTGACTGATTGCGTCTTGAATATTTTTTTGTTCTCTGTCTATTGATTTAATCGAGCTTGCAAGATATCTTTTTTGCATTTCAATTTGACGCTTAACTTCAAGTATTTTTCTTGTTTGGCGTTGCATTTTTATTATATTGTCTTTATCTTGCTTCATAACAATATTTTCAAAATACAACCTGTCCAAGAAATTATTTACATTATTTGAAGACAACAAAAATTCAACATAGCTTTTTCTTTTTGTTTTAAATATCTGTACAATTCTTTTATTTGTAGCATTTTGAAGCGCCTGAAAATCATTTGTCAGCCTTTGCAGTTTATTCTCAAGAGTAATTAATTCATCTTGAGCACTTTGATACTGGGCTTTACTTTCATTTAGGGTTTGCTCTGTACGCTCAAGGTTCCTTTGGTTTTTATATAATTTATTTGTTTCAATTTTTTCCAAAAGTTTTAGTTTGTGAATTTGTTGTTTTACAACTGCGCGCTTTTGTTCAACCTGTTTTGCCTTATTTGCCGCGCTTTGCTGCGCAGAAACACAAGGCATGACACCTAAAAGTAATGTGCATACAAAAATTAAAGATAAAATTTTTCTACAAAAATAGTGCATAATTTTAGTTAAACAAAATCGGCAATAGCACCGTTGCACCAATCATCCAAGTGGCAAACATAACGGTTAATATTAAAATTATAATCTTCCTGTGTCTTCTAAAAAATTCCATTACCTTAAAACTCTCACCAACTCTGTTGTTGATAATATTTTAACTAAAAAAGGCCTCAAGTGCAAATTATAAAGAAATTTGTATCATTTCTTACAAGAGTTATCTTCCATATCAATTTTACCGTCAAAATCGTTATCAATTCCGTCATAACAAGAATTCCCCGACTCAAAGCTTTCTGCAAGCGGATATTTGAAAAAGTATTTATCATCAATAGAATTGTAAAGTTTATAATAGTATTTTTTATAAGCATTACCCAAAGTACAGTTTTTCAAAATAAAAAGATTTTCGTCATTTTTTATAACGGCATTTTTTGAAAAATTAGCACTACCGCTAATAAAGATACAGTTATCAATCAATATGTTCTTTTGATGATTTTTACCGCCCCAATTTTCAGTTTTAACTTTTATATTCGCCTGCTTTAACCAGTTTATTCTCTCCTTAAATTTATACGCGCCCAAAGCGTCCATTGTAACTACAACATCCACGTTTCTTGCTTTTGCAGCAATAAGCGCCGAAATTATTTCTCTGTGTGTTAAATAAAAAGCGCTGACAAGAATTTCTCTTTTTGCCAAATTTATTTCATTAACAACGGGAGTTAAAATATCAGATACAGGTGCAAAATAAACACTTAAGCTCGTATTTTTATCAAGTTTAAAATCAACTAACTCATTTTTAGTTTTGCTTTTGTGAAACAAACCCTGATACATTTGTTCAAACTCTTTTAAATAAATACTTGCAACAACTGCCGAATTAATTAAAACAGCAGTATTTGAGTTATAACCGCCTGTTCCTGTTGAAGATATATTTGCACTTGTGGTTAAAAGTTTTTGCGAATCAAAAATAAAAAACTTATTGTGCATTATAAAAGGGCTATTGTCATCTTTTGCATCAAAATATTTTCTTAGTTTGTAAGTATCCAAATACGTATCATCCCCGCATGGGTTAGAATCAGTTACTATTCTTACTCTCACACCGCGCTCTTTTGCTTTTATCAGGGCTTGCAAAATTTCATCCTGACCTTCAAGTCCGTATAGTGCAGCATCTATGGATGTTTTAGAATTATTTATATTGTAAATAATGGCTTGTGCCAAGTTTGTGCGCGCTCTTTTTGAAGGAAGGGGGTACAAATTCGGATTTATGAAATACATCTCTATTGCACCATTTATAATATTTGGTGTTCGTTTTTCAATAATTTCAAATAATTTTTCTTGTTTTGCTAAAGTAAGATTTTCTTTTTCTTGCACATGTTTTAAAAATATTCTTTTGTTAAAAGAAAAATAATAATCTGTAGGAACATTCTTGCTATGAGGCAAGGCATAGCCTGATTTTAAAAGCATTGTTGCCACATCCTGATTATTGAGCTGAATTCTTGCATATCCGTAAAATAAAGATAAAGGCTCAATCAGTGTAATTTCCTGACCAAGCAAAAGTTTTCTTAAAAACTCGTTTGCCGAATCTGTAAACTCTTTATCTTCGGCAATATAAGAACTAATATTCTTTAGTCTGTAGTATTCGGTTTCTTGACATTTATTATCGTTATTTACATCAATGCAAATTTGCCCAAAATTATTAACCCCTAAAACTTTATAAGAAGGCATGGTTTTATTTTGCAGATTAAACAAAAATGCAAAACATAACATTAAAACCAAAAACGAATATAGAATTTTAACTCTCATCTATGCCGAATTATCCGACAAAAAGGGGTTTAGAAAAGAATATTTTACAAATATTTACAAAATTTAAGCTTACACTTAAAAAACGCTTGAATATTAAGTTTGTTTTGGTTATTATCGTTGATACATAGAATATAAGTCAGAAAAGGTGCAAAATGAATCCGATTATTCAAGAATTAGAAAAAGAATATACTCAAAAAGAAATGCCCGAAACTAACCCCGGCGATACTGTAAAAGTTTTTGTACGTATCATCGAAGGTAACAAAGAAAGAATTCAGGCTTTTGAAGGTACTGTTATTAAAAAACATGGCGCTGGCATTAACAAAACCATCACTGTCAGAAAAATTTTCCAAGGTGTTGGCGTAGAAAGAGTTTTTGCCATTTACTCACCTAGAATTGAAAAAATTCAAGTATTAAGAAAAGGTCATGTAAGACGTTCAAAACTTTATTACTTAAGAGAACGTTCAGGCAAAGCAACACGTATCCGCGAAAAAATGGACAGACGTTAATACGTTACAAAACTTTTGTTAAAGAGGTTTTATGGCGCATATACACTGGTTTCCGGGACACATTGCCAAAGCTCAGCGTGACTTAAAAGAAAAGTTAAGCCTCGTTGATGTTGTTGTAGAAGTTCTTGATGCCAGAATACCATATTCAAGCGCAT
Source organism: Candidatus Gastranaerophilales bacterium (assembly GCA_944324895.1). Classification (GTDB taxonomy): domain Bacteria; phylum Cyanobacteriota; class Vampirovibrionia; order Gastranaerophilales; family Gastranaerophilaceae; genus Galligastranaerophilus. Next base: position 7,398 of record CALUYC010000125.1, on the reverse strand, counting down.
ATAAAAACGTAAGAAATCTAATAGGAAATAAATCACGCCTTATTCTTTTGAATAAGGCTGATTTGTCTGATTCCAAATACAATAAAATTTGGGCGCAAAAAATAGAGGAAGAAACCTGTGCGCCTGTCATAGTAACAGATTTAAACAATCAAAAAGATATAAATACCATCATAGATAAAATTATAGAAATAACAAATCCAATAATGCTCGAGTTAATTAAAAAAGGATTGTTGCCACGTGCTGCACGCTCGATGGTTATCGGTATGCCAAATGTCGGCAAATCAAGCACCATTAACCGACTAATAAGAAAAGGGAAAGCAAAAACAGGTGCAAAAGCAGGTGTTACGCGTCAACAACAGTGGGTTAGAATTAACAGAAAAGTAGAACTTTTGGATACTCCGGGGATAATTCCCACAACACAAGATGATCAGCAGCAGGCAATAAAATTAGCCTGCGTCAACTCCATAAGCGAAAATGCATATGATAACGAATTTGTTGCACGCGAACTTCTAAAATTAATTCAAGAAGCAGGATACGAAGACCTTTTAAGACAATATTATAATGTTAAGGATGAAATTACCGTAGAGAGTATAGCCCTTGCAAGAAATTGGCTTGTAAAAGGAGCAGAACCTGACGTAGTAAGAGCTTCGCAGTTTATATTAACTAATTTTAGAGAGGGAAAAATTGGCAAAATCACTCTTGAAAAACCCTCTGTTTAATTTTGATGAGAGTTTTAAACAAAAAAGAACAACCCCTTTGGGTCTTGAGCTTGAAACATACAGCCACATTTTAGGTACTGATGAAGCAGGCAGAGGGCCTGCTGCGGGAGGGGTTTGGGCAGCATGTGTTTGTTTTTGCAACAGCGATGTTGAAGAAAAATTTATAAAATTAAACGATTCAAAAAAAATCAGTGAAAAAACGCGAGAAGAACTCTATCCCATAATTTGTGCAAACAGTGTATTTTCAATAAAATCCGTTGATGTAGAAACTATTGAAAAAATAAATATCTTGAACTCCTCACTTTTGGCTATGAAACTTGCAATACAGGAGGTTTTGAATAAAATTTCCCCACAGTCAGCACTTTTGCTTGTCGACGGCAATAAAACGGTAAAAGATTTAAAAATAGCGCAAAAAACAATCGTCAAAGGAGATTCAAAATCAGCTTGTGTCGCCGCTGCAAGTATTTTGGCAAAGGTAGAACGCGATAATTTTATGAAAAAAATCGCCCTTGAATATCCAAATTACAACTGGCTGAAAAACAAAGGGTACCTTACAAAAGAACATATCGACGCTATTAAAAAATTCGGCATTACAAAGTATCACAGAAAAAGTTTTTTAAAAAATATCTTAAACGTATGAGCTTTCACCTATTGTATCAATAGCCTCTACTCTAATATCTGTTATAAGTTCAGACTATGAAATAACAACTATTGTAGGTATATGGCGCTCAAGCATTTGATACAAAGGCAGACGTATTCTTGGTGAGCACAAAATTACAGGCTGCACACCAACTGCCTGATGTGCGCGCATAAGAGTATTTGCGGTTGTTTCAATAAGCTCTTGAACCTGCATAGGATTGAGCAAAAACATTGTGCCCAATTCTGTTCTTTGGCAACTGTCATCAAGGGTTTTTTCCCATTCACTTGATAATGTAAGCGCATACAAAACTTTTTCTTTATTGCAATGCGCAAGACAAATTTGACGCCCTAAGGCTGCACGTAACCTTTCCGAGAGAATATCAGGTTCTTTTGAAAATCTTGCATAATCGCACAAACGCTCAAATATAAAGATAATATCTTTAATTGAAACCTTTTCACGAATTAAGTTAACAAAAATCTTTCTCAAATCCGAAGTTGAAATAATAGTCGGAACAAGGTCGTTAACAAGCGTCGGGTCTTGAGATTTTACAAGTTCCATAAGCTTCAAGACATCTGTTTTTGTCATAACTTCATCTACATACTTGCGAACACAGTCTTGCAAGTGCGTAACAATAACATCTACAGAGTCAACTGCTGTAATATTGTCTTTTTTATCAATAAATTGCGGGTCAAGCCAATATGCTTGAGATTGATATGTAGGATCAACACTCACAATAGCATTTTCAGGCAGTTTTTTACCCAAAGCTTCCCATTGATCGGCAATGACCATATACTTACCGGGGTATACCATGCCTGTCGCAACAGTATTCGAGCGTATTGAAATTAAATACTCGTTATCTGCAATGGCAGATGAATCCATAATCCTTATATTTGGAATAATATAACCCAATTCATCCGTTACCCTTTGCCTTAGGGCAGCAATTTTAGCCAACAGTTGCCCGTCCTGATCAGGATCGGCAATAATAAGCAAGCCTGAACCTACTTGCAAACTCAAAACATCAACACCCAATCTTTCATACATTTTATTCGGGTTAACAAGGTCTTGCATATTCTGTTTAACTGCATCTAACTGTCCCAGCTGAGCCTGAACATCTGCATTTACAAGAACAGAAAAACCAGCTAAGGCAAGAATTACGGTAAATAAAACAAACGGCAGCCAAGGCAGTCCCGTTATGGGGCTTGTAATTGCAATTAAAAGTAAAAAGCCGCAAGCAAAGAACAAACTCTGTGGTTTTGATAAAATTTGAGAAGATAAATCAATACCCAAAGATGAGCCTGAAGCGGTTGAGCGAGTCATAACTATACCTGCCGATATTGCCATAAGTAATGATGGCACTTGAGCAGCCAATCCGTCACCTATCGTAAGAATCGTATATTTAGAAACGGCGTCTGCCGCGGGCATTCCGTTCATCAAAATACCTATAACCAAGCCGCCGACAATGTTTATAACCGTAATAATGATGCCCGCTATAGTATCACCTTTAACAAATTTCATAGCACCGTCCATTGAACCAAACAAGGACGATTCTCTTTGCAGGTCTTCACGTCTCCTTACAGCTTCTTCAGGAGATATAAGCCCTGCGTTAAAATCAGCATCGATTGTCATTTGTTTACCCGGCATAGCATCCAGTGCAAAACGAGCAGCAACTTCGGCTATACGTTCAGCACCTTTTGTAATAACCATAAACTGTACAACGGTAATAATAAGGAAGATTACACCACCGACGACCATGTTACCACCGGTAACAAACGTACCAAATGCGTGGATTACTTCCCCTGCATCGCCCTTAGCTAAAATCAAGCGGGTTGAGGCAATAGAAAGAACAAGCCTGAACATTGTACCTATCAAAATAATTGACGGAAAAGAAGCCAACTCAAGTGGCTTTTGCACATACAAAGAAATCATCAAAAGGACAATACCAAGCGTAATATTTAAACTTATTGAAAAATTTATAACCCAGTTTGGCATTTCAATAAGCAATATCAAAATCAAAACGATTACAAATATTGCAAGAAAAATTTCACTTATAGGGTTTGATTGTACGTTTGGTTGTGCCATCCTTTAAGAGCTTACTGACCTCCTTTGTATATACCAAAAGCATTCTGAATTATTTGCAGTTGTGTTGAAAAATTCGCATCGACAACCCCGTTGCTTGAAACTACTATACAGCTTCCTTTTTCAACAGTTTCATCCGGAGCTATTACAACTTTTGCATCCAACCTGTTGGATGAAACTATTTCGGGTAAAGAGGCTCGGGCAAAATCAACGTCATCAGGTGCAACTCGTATTGTGATTTTTTCTTCGCTATTTGTTAATTCACCCAAAATTTCGTCAATAATATTCTTCAACACATCAGGAGATAATTCCACTTCTTTTTTAATGATTTTTTTCGCTACTTCAAGTGAAATTTCAAGTATATGAGGCATAAGTTCATCATATATTTCATAGCGAGAGGACAAAAAATCTTCCAGTGCCTTTTTTAGTTTATCTATTTCAACTTGCGCGTTTTCAAGACCGCTTTTATAGCCCTCTTTTGCGGCAAGTTCACGAATGGAACGCGCTTCTTCTTGAGCACGCGAGACAAGTGCACGCTCGTCTATTCTGCGATAACCTTTTCTTCTGTCGCCCCTGCGCCTTTCTACTCTTTCTTTAAACTCTATTTCCGAAATATCAATTTTTTCAAATTCTTTAAGAGTGTCAAGCTCTGTTTTTGGCTTTGGTTCTGTTTCTTTTGTGGTAGGCTGTTTTACGGTATCATCAAGCGGCGCAGTTATTATTTGTTGCGCAGAGGGCATTTTTATATTATCTGTTGTTTTTTGTCTTTTTTTTATAATCATAAAATCTTTTCTTCCAGATATTTATAAATTACATTTGCCACTTTTGCAGGGATGTTAAAATCTCCCTGCGCGCCCGAGAGCACAAATTCCCTTATTTGAGGACGCTCATCTTTAATGATATTAGAAATTTCTTCTTTGTCCGAATTTTTTACAATTTTAAATATTTTTTTCTGAATTCTATCTAAAGACATATTCTGCGGCTCCGGTAAAGCTTGTTTCATTTCACTCAAGCATCTTTGTGTAATTTTTGTATCAATCTTGGTCTCTAAATCTTGCATTGACAAATATTGAAGTAAAACTTCTCTTTCAGGTTTATTGAATTTTGACAAAATATTTTTAATTTTTGGCTGCGGAAAATTTTTAATCAAAAGCGCAAGTGATGCTAGTTTCAAAATTTTAGTGTCACTCATATCGGCACCAATTACCTCTTTTTCTGCTTCAACTTGCGCCATAGCATCAATATTAGACTGTTTTAGTGCATTTTGCTCCGCTTTTTCATCAAGTATGCCTTTTTTCTTTAAATCCTCAAGTGCCTGTTTAAAACATACATTAACATGGTGCTCTACAAGAGGAATAATTTGTTCCTGCGGCATTCTTTTAAGCGTAGCTTGCTTTGCAATTTCAAAAACCGTAAAAGCAACACGCTGCAAAATACCTTCTCTTAAGGAAGGGTCAATTTTAGAGCGCACAAGGTCTATTGATTTATGAAAAGACCATTCACCTATAAACTGTGTAATTAAAGATGCCTGAGCACTATCAAGCGCAATGGTCTCATCTTTCACAAGAGCATCACCGGATAAAAAAGAAAATTTATAGACAATATCAACTACAAATTTTTTATCATCAGGGCCTATATCTTGCGGCACAACCTGTCCTGCTTGCAGCGCAAGGTTTTTAGCAAATGCTTTATGGTCAAATCCTTCTATTTTACGTTCCGTCATCTCTCCCCTTATTTAGTATATCAGGATTTTTAATTTTCTATCCAGTTTTTTAACTTTTCTGCTGCTTCATTTTCGTCAATTTCGTTAAAATCCATACTCAGCTCATCAAGCACATCTTTAATGTCACTGTCATTAACGCCTTGAGGTTGAGGTTGAACGCTTTGTGCACCTTGTGCTTGGGCTTGTGCTATTGCAGCTGCATGGAGATTTTGCTGTTCTATAAGATTTTGCGCCATTTGGGCTTGTTTTTGGATAAGCTCTGCCGCTTTTAAATTAACGTCATTGAGTTGTTTTTCTTGTTCTTGTGCTTTTCTTCTCAAAAGAGCAAGTTCTTCTTCCTGTTTTTCGGCTTCTTTCTTAACTTTTTGCATAATATGCCTTAAGCCAAAACCAAGTCCGCACAATAAAATAGCACCAACAACCCACCAAGGATTTCCTGACTCTTCAGGTTTTGGCAAGTTAGGGCCTTCATCAGGGGCTAAAATAGGACTATTTGATTCAACAAAAGCAATGGAGACATTCTCAGGATTAACTTTTGGACTTGCAGCATGTGCAATAAGCTCTTTTAATTCCGTTATTGTCATACTCATAGGAATTGAAGATTCTTCTAAGGATACCGCGATTGAGATTTCCTCAATAACGCCCGCTTTCATATACTCGTTAACTTGTGTTTTTGTAACACCGTATTGAGTTTCCTGAGCCTGACGGACATATTTTCTGTCTTGCGAAGAATTAGAACCGCTGTTTGGAACACCAAAAGGCAAATATGTACTTACAGCATTTGTTGCAGAGTTAATATCATTAGTATTATCACCCAATTTTTCGGTAAAGTTTTGTTCGCTAACCGAAGTTTTTTGGTTAGGATCATAAATAATACTTGTTTTTTCAACAGGCGCTTGAGTTAAAAATGTTGAAACAGTAACAACATAGTTACCTTTACCTACAAGCCTGTCTAATTGAGATGCAACTTTTGATTGCATATATTTATCGTTTTCTTCAATTTTTGACAGAGCATCGTCTGACGCACCGATTATACTGTTATAAACTGTACCGTTAGTATCTGTTATTGAAATATTGTTAGGTTCAAGACCTTGCACTGCGCCTAAAAGCAAGTTTGTAATTGCTTTTATTTTCATATTATCAAGACGTTCCCCCGATGGAACCGTAACTTGAACCGTTGCAGTAATAGGCTTTTGCTGAGAAGAAAAGAATGTTTGTTCAGGAATTGAAATAAAAACTTGTGCGTTTTCAATAGGCGGAATTTTCCTTATTAAACGAGCCAACTCTCCGTTTATTGCACGAACAAGACGGATTTTTTTATCATCTTTAGTTGATGTAAAATCGCCTTTGTCAAAAATTTCAAGACCTGTGTGCTCATCAATTAATCCTGATTTCACAATGGCCAAAAGCGCTCTATCACGCTCTGACATTGTGTATTCATCAAGATAAACAGTAGATTTTGTACCATCTACTTTTCTTTGTGCACGAATGCCTTCACGCGCAAGTAACGCCTGCACCTCAAGGGCTTGACCTATTTTATCCGTTGTAAATAAATCCAAAGGTTCTTTTATAACCTTTTCCTGCACTACCTTTGCGCTGCCCGATTTATTTGCAGATGAGGAAATAACTGCGCTTAAAGTTATGGTAAACAAAAGGACAACTATCACGATACCCGCGATAATTCCGTAAAAAAGAGGCTTATTTTCAAGTATTTTCTTAAAATCCATAACTTTATACAACAGGTGATAGTACTACACAATTAATTATACTATTAATTTTATTAATAGTTAACGCTATATCTGAATTTGCATGATTTTTTCATACGTTTGGACTACTTTACCAACAACAGTTGTTGCAATATTCACGTTAATTTCTGATTTTGCAATAGCAGCCATTACATCATGAACATCAGCCTTGCCAAGCATAGCGTCTTGAGTTAATTGCTCGGGCGCATTAACGGTTTGATTCAACTGCTCGACAAGCCCTGTCAAAACCCCATTAAAATCAGTCGTTTCAGGTTTTTCAATATCATCAATACGCGCAGATTTTATACTGCTCGGGGCATCAAGCTTTGAAAATTCCATTCTTTCAAATAAATTAATTTTTGGTGCAATTCCATTTTCCATATTTTTATCCTTTTTATAAATATTGGCTTAAAATTGAGCGAACATAATTTTGTGTTTCTTTATAAGGCGGAACACCACCATATTTTTTAACAGCATTAGGACCTGCGTTGTATG
>CALUYC010000124.1 GCA_944324895.1 Candidatus Gastranaerophilales bacterium | reverse complement strand
CTTTAATGGCACTTGTTCTTTGCCTAAAAGCTCAACTAACTCATCATTTACAATCTTTATAAGCATTTGAGAAGGGTTAACGCTTTTTATAACCTCTTGTCCTGATGCTTTATCTTTAATATTTGAAATGAAAGACTTAACAACATTAAGCGAAACATCCGCACCCAAAAGCGCACGACGAATTTCACGAAGGGCGTCTTGCATATTATCTTCGCTTAACTGCGAATTACCCGCGGTTTTTTTAATGATTTCTTGTAATCTTTCAGAAAGTGAATCAAACATATAAAAATTTTACTATAAAAAATATTTAAGTAAAATTAGCCTTGGTGTGTCCCCATTTTGCTGCTTGATTCGCCTTTTTGCGTACTTAGGGCAGACATTTTTTGTTTTGGTAAAAATATTGAAAACAAATCAGAGAACAACATTGTTAATATGCCGACTGTGACCGCAGAGCCTATAATTTTTGCACTTTGAGATTCTTTTGCGGCTTTTTTGGCCCACATAACAATGTCATCAGGGTTTCTATCTTTTTTTGCGAGTTTAAAGAAATTTTCAACCTGTTCTGCAGCTTTGCTAACCAAAGGTTCAACAATTTTGTCCAATATTTCTGTTGCAGCTTGCAGCTGTTCTTTTGTTGTATTTTTATTGTTTACAAGTTCTTTTATTACGTTTGTTTGGTCCAAAACGCCGTTTGTGTTTTCTGATACAAATTGGTCAACCAGTTTTTGAGCAATTTGTCCGCGTGAAACAGGCGCAACTAAAGAAACCGCGCTGCCTGCAGCAAGCCCTATACCGCCACCGATTAGCATTTTTTTACCTTGTTGTGCCAAAGAATTTAAAAAACTCGGTTTAGTGCTTGTATTTGTGGTATTTTGAACTGTATTTACGGACATATTTACTCCTTAAACAATTTCACAAAATAATAAAACAGCTGAAGCACATTTATTGCTACAGTGAATTAATAATATCAGCTATTTCTTTAAATTTGTAACAATCTTTAATAATATAAAATTGAATATCAGGAAAGTCTTTTTTTATATCTGAAATTTTAATGCCGTCTAAAAACTCATCCGTTCCTTCCCTTAACATAACTGAAGGAATAATAGCATTTGTGACTTTATTTTTGTTTAACGATTTTATTAAATCACCGCCTGTTACAAGCCCCGTGACGTTAATTTTGTCACCAAAAAAGTCGTTTTTAACATCAATTACTTCAAAACTAAGCCCCTTAACTTTGATTTCTTTTTTAAATTCATTAAATATCAAAGCCGCGCTTGAACCTGTCAAAAGAGTTAATTTACAAGGATTTTTAAGAGATTTTTTTAATTTCTTTTTACATTTTTCAAAATCATCTTTTAAAAGTCTTATAGCACCCACCCCATCCTCTATTTGGGCAAAATTCCCATAGTATTTTTTTTCGGGCACTTCTTTTCCCAAAATTAAAAAGAACTCGTCAGACGCCATTGCAACATTTTTTTTCATTTCTCTGTTAAAATTTTCAACCGCATCAATTACAAATTGCGCAATTTTTTTATCAACAGTTTTTAAATTTTCACGACGAAATTTCGAAACACCCACAGGTACAATCGCAAGGGAATTTAAAATCTTTTTAAACTTTTTTAAATCATCTAAAGTTCTTAAAAGCTCATCCCCGTCATTGTATGAAGGACACAGGACAATTTGAGCGTGGATTTTTATGTCATTTTTCTTTAGACGCCCTAAATCATCCAAAATCTTTGCTGCATTTGGATTATTAAGCATTTTTGCCCTGAGCTTGGGGTTTGTAGTGTGAATTGAAACAAACAAAGGCGAAGGATGAAAACTCTCAAGCCTTTGCCAGTCTTGCTCTTTCATATTTGTAAGCGTAATATACGTACCTTGTAAATAAGAAAGCCGCCAGTCGTCATCTTTTACATACAAGCTTTTTCTTAAACCATGTGGTTGTTGGTCAACAAAGCAGAAAATGCACTTATTCGCGCAAGGTTTCACTCTGTCAAAAACCGCACTTTCAAAACTTATACCCAAATCATCATCATAATCTTTTTCAATTTCAAAAAGTTCTTCTTCGCCTGATTTATGTTTAACATGAAGTTCAATTTCTTCGTCTTTTACAAGGAAACTGTAGTCAATAATGTCTCTTGGTGCAGTTTTATTAATCGAGATTATCTCATCACCAGCACAAAGTCCCAACTCGTCTGCTATTGAATTTTTTTCAACCTGAGAAATGATTATTTTCATAGTGTTTCTAAAAGCTTTTGCGCCTCATCTACTTTAGATAAAACAATTTTTTTCTGCTCATCATTTAAATTTGCATAAGGGTTTTTAAGAGCCTCAAGAGTGCGCCCTTTGTATAAAATTAAATGATTTTGAATATTTTTTATAAGCTCGTTTTTCTCGTCATTATCAAGAACATCTGCACAAAAAAGCGCAACTCGAGCGTTGTTTAATATATGTGCAGGATGATTAAACTCTAAAGTAAGCAGTAAATTTTTTAAGTGCTTCCTGCCAACAGGTGTTATAGAGCACATTTTAGAGTTCATTCCGCCTTGTGACATTTTATCTTCAATTTCAATACACCCTAAATTAACAAGTTTTTTTACCGCAGGGTTGATTGTACCCAAACTAGGTTTTAAAAATGCAAAAAACATTTCTTCTATAATTTTTGAAATTTTGTAAATTGTCGCATCATAGCGACAAAGTATGTATAAAATAACAATTTCACTCATAATTAAGTTAATTTTAGCATAAATTTTGTTGTTATTAAATTTATTTAATTTATAATTTAACTAGTTAAAAACACAGGGAAAAAATTTTGCTTGAAACTTTAGAGAAAAACGACATAAAAAAAATTGTTGAAGAAACAAAACTTGAGCACATTGCAATAATTATGGACGGAAACCGTCGTTGGGCAAAAAATAATATGTTGCCCTCTGCTATGGGTCACAAAAAAGGTGTAGAAGCCCTTAAAAAAACTCTAAAAGCAGCGCATGAGTTTGGAGTTAAATATTTAACCCTTTACGCTTTTTCAACTGAAAATTGGAACAGAAAACAAGAAGAAGTTGATTTCTTAATGGGACTATTAGCTAACACCATTAAATCTCAGCTTGAAGAATTAAACCAAAACAACGTAAAACTTCGTTTTATAGGATATTTAAAAGCGCTTAATCCTTCTTTGCAAGAAATTTTAGCCCAAGCTGTTGAAACTACCAAAAATAATACTGGTGTAAACTTGCAAATTGCAATTAACTACGGCGCAAGAAACGAAATTACAAACGCCATAAAAAATATGATATACCAAGGGGTTAAGCCTGAAGATGTAAATGAAGAACTTGTTTCAAAATTTTTATACACAGGCTCAATTCCAGACCCTGACTTACTTATAAGAACAGGCGGAGAAATGAGAATAAGTAACTATCTGTTGTGGCAAATAGCATACTCTGAACTTTACATCACAAAAATTTACTGGCCCGAATTTGATGAAAATGCTCTTAGAGAGTCTATTCTTGAATTTGCAAAAAGACAGCGTCGCTGGGGCGGTTAGTTATGTTAAAAATCGTACTTGCAACATCAAATCCTCATAAGGTTGATGAAATAAACAGCGTTTCAATACCCTTTGGCATAGAATTTGTCCTGCCGGACAAAGGTTTTGACCCAATAGAGGACGGTTCGACTTTTGAAGAAAACTCTTACGCTAAAGCACTTGCTGCAGCACAGTGCGAAAAAAGCGGGAGAAACTATTTTATGGCAGATGACTCAGGTCTTTGCACCGATTTTTTAAACGGCGCACCAGGGCTAAAAAGTGCAAGATATGCACCAAGCGCACAAGAAAGAATAGAAAAATTACTCTGCGCATTAAAAGACGCAAAAGAAAATGAAAGAGGCGCAAAGTTTGTCTGTTCTTTAGTTTTAATTGATAAAACAGGCAACATTTTAAATAAAACCTTAGGAGTTTGTAAAGGCAAAATAGCCCACAACCAGTGCGGCAAAGGCGGATTTGGCTACGACCCGATTTTTATAGTTGAAAACAAAAATAAAACCATGGCAGAATTATCTCAAGACGAAAAGGGCAAAGTTTCTCACAGAGGACGTGCCTTAATGGATATGCTAATGTGGATTAAATGCTCTGATTTAAAATAATTTTCTTTTACAAAAAATAATAGTATAATTTTTAACAAGGATAGAATTAAAAGGTTAGAGATGGTAAAAACCATAGAAACAGCTAAAAATAACGAAATACAAGAGCTGGACAACTGTTTAAAACATTTTTTCGATATGGTTCTTGATGATACAAAAGCCCCAAAAATTGCTAAAATAGAACAGTGCCACAAGAAAGCAATTTCGCTAAAAGCTTTTGATTTAGTATCAATTTCAATGTCGCTCATCGGATACATCGGTTACAGATGGCATCAGGAAAGATACTATAAAACCCTGAATATCCTAAACGATGCTCATTATTTGGCAAATTCATCAAATTCATTACTTGCTCTTAAAATTAACTTATATCTTATGGGGCAAATTGAATTTTTGGAACAAAATTACTCTCAATCACTTGAGCTTATGGACGCTGCAGTGCAAATAAAACTGTCTGATGCGTCTGATTTTGATGAAAAAATCTCTAGCACCAAAACAAGAATTGAAAAAACAAACAAACAAAAGGTTATAAGTTCTGCACCTCCGACTTTTATACCTGAAAATAATCAGGAAGACCCGCTTATAGCACTGCTTAAGGTAGGCAGAACAATAGCGGTTGAAACAAATATTGATACACTTTTAACTATTATTGCACAAGAAATTAAACAAGCACTAAATGCAGACAGGTGCACTGTTTTTCTGCTTGACGAAGAAAAAAATGAACTTTGGTCAAAAGTTGCACTGGGACTTGAAATGCAAGAAATTCGCTTTGCATCTAACCTTGGACTTGCAGGACATGTTGCAACAACAGGAGAGACCGTTAATATAAAAGATGCCTACACTGACAAGCGTTTCAACAAAGAAATAGACATGCAAACAGGCTATAAAACAAAAACAATACTTTGTATGCCTATTCGAAATTTAAGCCACCAAATAGTCGGGGTTTTTCAGGTATTAAACAAGAAAAACGGTGAATTTACACAAAAAGATGAAGATTTGCTTATTGCAATAGGTTCTTCTGCAGGCATTGCTCTTGAAAATGCAAATTTATTTAACAAACAAAAAATGTTAATTGAAGAACAAAAACAGCTTTTTTCAAGCTTCATAGATACCCTCTCAGCTTCAATAGATGCGCGCGACAAAATTACATCAGGTCATTCAAAGCGTGTTACGATGTATGCTTCTTTAATTTGTGACGAACTTAATATGGATGAAAAAGAAAAAGAAGTAATCAAACACGCATCGCTTTTGCATGATATAGGTAAAATCGGAATAAAAGATTCCATTCTGCAAAAAGAAGGAAAGCTGACAAGCGAAGAATACGACCATATCAAGCAACATGCCAATATAACCCATGACATTTTGGGAAAAATATATGTTTCAAAACAGTTTAAAGATGTAGCTCAAATTGCCTCATCGCACCATGAAAGATACGACGGCAAGGGTTACTTTTTAGGTCTGAGTGGAGAGCAAATTCCGCTAGGAGGAAGAATTCTTGCCGTATGTGATGTCTTTGACGCCATAACCTCAAAAAGACACTATCGTTCGAAAATGGAAATAAAAGATGCAATAAAGATATTAATTGACGGTGCAAACACTCATTTTGACAAAAAAATCGTAGACGTGTTTTTATCAATTACATGTGATAAAATAATTAATGTACTGACTTGCGATTCTAACATAGAAATTTCCCAAAACGACAAGTTGCTGCTTGAAAAATACAAACTGTGCGACTTGTACGCTATTATAACAAAACAAGGATGTGAAATTCAAAAAGAAACACCGGTACAAATATTTAACAAGTACTACAGTGATATTTCAAATTAATGAAGAAAATAACATCAACAACTTTATGTATTCTTATGCTATGCGGTACAAACGCTTTTGCCTCAAGCGATAATTTGCTTGAGTTTCAAAAATCAAATGTACCGGTAACTAATGTTGCTCCAAAAGTTAAAAACGAAAAAGAAGGCATATTTAGCCTTACAACCATTATGGATAATTTTTTAAATATTCAGGGGCAAAATGAAGACAACAATCTTGATGAATCAGAAAAACAAAGAATTGCCTTTGTAAACGCCACAAAAAAGTTTAATCAGGGTAATGTTGTAGTTGCATACGATGATTTTGAAAATCTGCTAAATTCAATAAACAGTGACTATGCACTTTTAGTCTTTGCAAAAAGCATGTATGAAATAGGCTTTTTCTCAATAGGCACTAAAAGTCTTGAAAAAATCAGACATAAAAAATATATCCAAGATACAATAGATGACTTAAAAAAGTGCTATCTGCCTTCATTTAGTCTTGATAAAAATCAGGAAATATACCTTGCAAAGGCGTACAGCGCAATTCATTACGACAATTCGGCACTTGAGATATCTTACGAGTTAAATAAGAATGAAGGTCTGAAAGAAAAATCAGATTACGCAAATTACATACTTTCTCAAGCCATGAACGAGGCAAAACAATACAGACAGGCTCTTAATTTTATAGAAAAAGCAAACTCTATAAATCCTGCTAACCTTTCTTATATAAATTACAAGGTTAAAATTCTCTCTGCACTGGATAAAAATAACGATGCCCTAAAACTTATTGAAGAAGTTGAAAAAAATTCATCAAATGAGCATATTTTCAAAAACAGCTTTATGCTACAAAAAGAAACCGTTCTTGCAAATCTTGCCAAAAACGAGCAAGACAGAAAATACCACCTTACGATGAAAACTTTTATGGAGGGTAATTATCATAAAGCAATACAAGATTGCAAAAATATTTTAAGTTTTGACAAGAAAAACTATAAAATAATGACATTGCTTGCTATGGGACAATTTTTAACCGGAGACAGAGAAAGTGCCAAGAAAAATTATCTTGCAAGTTATGAAATAAACAAAAATTATCCACTTACTTTAAGCGGTTTGGGAGATGTAAAATTTATAGAATACGACTTAAACGGTGCTATGAAATATTACCAAAAAGCGCTTTCTCAAGACCCGAAAGACCAAACAAGCGCCTTAAAATTAGCTCTCATCTACAAAAATGACACAAAATATCAAAAAGACTTAAAAAAACTAGAGAAAAAACTTGCTAAAATGGATGCTGCACCATTTATGTCTTATTATTCAATCGCAGCAACCATAGCTAAAGACAACAAAAAACTAAGACAAGAATATATAAGACGCGCAACGGCAATAAATCCCCTATATGAAAATGGTTGGGTTGCATTTTTAAACTATGAATTGGATACAAAAAATCTTGAAAGTGCAAAAAACTTTTTATATATGGTTTCTTTTTCCAATCGTACAAACTACATTTATTTTTACTTAAACGCTTTGTATGATATTGCCCTTAACAGGACAAGCTCTGCTATTGTTAACTTAAGAAACTGTTTAAGTTTAAAACCTGATTTTGAGGATGCAAACAAAAAACTTATAAAACTTATCCCCTCAGAAATTAAGCCTGACGAGAAAAAACAAGTCCCTAAAGACTTTATAGATCAGCCTGTGTTGTAATTTTTTTATTCACACCATCGCTCACAAGTGTAAAAACGCGCTCTCCCAAAGCTTCAACAAGACTTGAATCATCCGTAAAGTCATCTCTTTGGCTAAATTTCTCGTGCGCTTTCAGTATTAAATCATACTTAAAGGCTTGCGGTGTTTGGGCTTGAAACACATTTTTCCTGTCTATTGTTTTAATAATTATTCCCTTATCGTCTGTTAGTTTAATCGTATCTGTTGCAAAAACCCCGCAACAAAGTGCATTTTTTGTATCTAATTCACTTATAACACGCTCTATTGTTGACTTTTCAATAAAAGGTCTTGCGCCGTCATGAATTAAAACTTTATCCTTAAATTTACACTCTAAAAGCGCATTATACACGCTTTTTTGGCGCGTTTGACCAAATTGTGCAAAAGTTATCTTATTTTTATTATAAACATCTGAGTGTTCAATAAAATCACGCGTTTGCTCGGTTGCAGGTATTACAATTTCATCCGACAAATCTAAGAATTTCAAAATCGTATGTTCAATAACAGTTTTATCATCAATTTTTACAAGGAGTTTATTTTCGCCAAAGCGCCTTGATACGCCACCTGCGGTAATAATGGTACTAATCAAAATGCAAAAACTCCTCTCTTTTTTCTTTTTTTATATCCTTGCCGTCAATTAAAATTTTATCGCCTAAAACTGCTGTGCCGACTGCTTTTAGCTCTTTTAATTTTATATTATTAAAATCGTTTTCATCCAAAACGCAAACAAGAGAATAATCCTCACCCCCAAAAAGTACGCTTTCGCGCTTTGTACCTTTAATTTTAGGAATTTTATCGTACATAAGCTCAAAACCAATTTGAGATGAGTGCGAAATCCACTCCAGTGCATTTATTAACCCGTCTGACGAATCCATCATTGCATATGGTTTTTTGCATTTTTGCGCAATTACTTTAGAACAGTTATATTGCAAAATCGGGTCTATATGGGCTTTTGTAAATTCATTTTCCTCTTTGGGGTTATTAAATAACATTTTCAGCCCCGTATCAGACGCGCCAAAATTACCGCAAAGCGCAAGTACATAGCCCTCCTTAGCGTTTTTTCTCGATGAAATATTCCTTCCCTTGCAATTCCCCATAATGCAGATTGAAATGCTTATTTTTTCGCCTCCTGTAAGGTCTCCGCCAATTATTTTTATATTAAATTCATCTGCACATTCGTTAATCCCGCAATAAAACTCTTTTATAAAATCTCCGCTCAGCTTTCCGCTAATAGAAACTGTCGCGTACGCAGGTTCTGCACCGGAGGCTAAAATGTCGCTAATATTAACTTTAAGCGCTTTTTTTCCTAAAAAATAGGGTGATATAAAATTAAAATCAAAATGCACTCCTTCAATTAACAAATCAGTACTGACAGCCAAATTTAAATCTTTTAAATACGCACAGTCATCACCGAGATAAGAACTATCCGAAAGCGAATTTTTAATAATTTCTATAAATTTTAATTCAGTATTTTGCATAAGTTATTTTAGTGCACTGTACAACCCAAACAGAGCCATCTTATACCCGTCTTTTGAAAAACCAGCAACTTGTCCTATGCATTTTGGAGCAATGTATGAATTATGCCTGAATTCCTCGCGTGAATATATATTGCTCAAGTGCACTTCAACGGTTTTTATATTTACCGAAGCAATGGCATCTGCTATTGCAACACTTGTGTGGGTATATGCCGCAGGGTTAATTATTATGCCATCAAAAGTATTTAGCGCATTTTGAATTTTATCGACAATTTCACCTTCAAAGTTAGACTGGAAAAACTCAAGTTCAATAGAATCATCTAAAGTTTTTGCATATTGTTCAAGTTCTCTTTGGATATTTTCAAGAGTAAAAGCACCGTATATTTCAGGTTCTCTTACCCCCAGCATATTTAAATTCGGACCGTTTATAACAAGAATTTTCAAAATTTTCTCCTTTTTTATTCATCATACAAAAATTTTGCTTTAATTAAAATATCTTCTTCAACTTTTTCCATTTCTCTAAATTCAAGCTTGTAACACTCGTTTATTTTAAAAACGTTTAAATTTCCGATAAAATCCATGCCTGTGCCAAAAATTTTAGGCGAAACAAACTTGTATATCTCATCTGCCATTTCCTGTTTAATTAATGTTGTCAGTATTGTTTTTCCTGTTTCTACAAGAATCGAATACACCCCTTTGTTATATAATTTTGCAAATAAATCTCTGAAATTTGCAAACTCAACAGGTGTAACATTTGAAGGAAAATCGCGCTCTAAATTGTGTGTGGCAAGAAAAACCCTTACCCCGTCATCTTTAAAAACCTGATAATCAAAAGGAATTTTGCCATGCCTGTCAATAATTATTCTCTCCGGAGACCTTTCTCCTTTAATTCTGCATGTAAGCGCAGGGTTATCCGCTAAAACAGTGCCCGAGCCGCTTAGTATTCCAAAGTGTTCTGCTCTTAATTTTTGTACATAAGCTCTTGAGGCTTCGCCTGTTACCCATTTGGATTCTCCGCCCGTAGTTACAATTTTTGAATCAAAAGTTGTGGCAATTTTTACGGTAACATAGGGCATTTTTTTTGTTATATTTTTAATAAAAACTTTGTTAAGCTCCTTACATTCATTCTCCAAAATCCCTGATATTACTTCAATTCCCGCGTTTTTTAATTTCATTGCACCTTGCGAACATACAAGCGGGTTAGGGTCATGCATACCTATTACAACTTTTTTAAAACCTTTTTCTATTATTAAATCTGCACAAGGCGGGGTTTTTCCCTGATGAGAACAAGGTTCAAGATTAACAATCAGCGTTTTATCAGAAAAATCAATATCGCCTGCTTCAATAATTGCGTTTCTCTCCGCATGGTTTTCACCATATTTTTTATGTATTCCTTTTGAAATTATTTTGTCGTTTGCCTCGTCATAAACAATAGCGCACACCATGGGATTTAAAGCTACATTAAAACGAAATTTTATAGCTTCCTCTAAACAAATTTTCATTAGTTCTTCATATTTTTTTATCATATCAACCTGCCATGTTCTCCATAATTTTAATAATCGCCGGATATAATATAACTATAAACAATGCCGGCAAAAGAAACAATATCATAGGAATTGTCATTTTTGCACTGGCACTTTGCACAAGTTCTTCAATACGCTGTTTTTTGCGTGTCCTTAAAGTATCGCAATAAACTCTTAAAGATTGTGCAATACTTGTACCCATTTTTTCAGATTGCACAAGCATAGCCGTAAAAGACTGAAGATCAGTTGTATTTATCCTCTTTGACATATTCTTGAGCGCGTCTTCACGCGCTAAACCTGACATAACATCTTTTGATAACCTGCTAAACTCACTGCTTACAGCCTTTGAAAGTCCGCTAAACTCACTTGCAACACGCTCTATAGCTCCGTCTATTCCAAGGCCTGCTTCTACGCAAACCGACAGCAAATCTACCGCATCGGGAAAAAACCTTATAAATTCTTTTTGTTTTTTCTTAATATGGTTTAATATTACGTATTCCGGATATTTATACACAACAAAACATATAAAAATAGCAACAGATGCGGTTGTAGTGTTTGGAAATAAAAACAACATTGCAGCACAAAAAATAACCGCAACTAAAAGCTTAAAAAGTCTTCTGTTTTCAAATTCCAAAATATCATCGTCACTTGACGCAACGCCAAAAGAGTATAAAAGCTCATGTATTTTCTTTTTTGAAACTTTGTTTGAAATATTTTTAATGGAGATTGGTTTTAAAAATTCGGCAAAATTATTGTATAAACTTTTTACCTTTGATTTTCCGCCCGTTTTTCTTAATCTTCTGCGCACAAAATTATCGTTTGGATCATAAAAAATATTTATAACCCAAAAAGCCCAAAGACCAAGCAATATCGGTAATATTTCAGGCGGCAAAATTTTCTCCTTAAATTTCTATATTAACAATTTTATTAATCATATACACTCCCAAAATTAAAAGTGTTAAGGCAAGCAGCAAAGCGGAATTACCTTGTTGTGTATTTAAAAGAGGTTCCATATAATCAGGCGAGAGCACAAACAAAATTCCTGCAATAATTGGCGGAACGCATATCAACATAAAACCTGAAAACCTTGCCTGCGCGGTTTGGGCCTTTAGTTGGCCCGCCATTTTAAAGCGCTCTCTAATGGTTAAAGAAAGTCCGTCAAGTATTTTTGCAAGATTACCACCAACTTCTCTTTGTAAAACCACCGCAGTTATAAAAAATTTTAAATCCATATTATTTGGCACTGTTTTTGAAAGAGACAAAATTGCCTGTTTTGCATCAGAACCGACAGCAAGCTCGTCCAAAGCCGTTTTAAAAACACCGGATACAGGCATTGGCATTTCTTTTGTAATAACTTCAAAAGCACTGTATATTGAGTGCCCCGCGCGCAGTGAGTTTGAAAGTAAATCAAGCGTATCTGGCAACTGGCGTGCAAAAGCAGAATTTCTTATTGATGTCTTTACTTTTAAAACATTATAAGGAATAAAAAAACCAATTAAAGATATTGCTGCAAGCTTTGGAGTGGTTAAAAGCAAAATAATTGCAATGGGCAAAACACACATTGCGCTTAAAATTAAAAAAGTATCGACCTGCATATCTACACCTGAGAGTGTAATTTGATTCCTTATTTTGTCTACAATTTTAAGATTACTCAAACGCTGAGCAAAAATTTTGTATTTAAAATTGTTATACAAAAATGAAAACTCATCGTCATCAATGTTAGAATGTTTTTTTTGTGTGTTTCTGTCTTTTATTTCTTCAAGCCTTTTTTGCAGCGCCAACTGTTTTGGTATTCTGATTGAAAAAAGATTTACCAATAGCAAGAAACTCAAAAAACCAAGTAGTATTGATGCAAAAAATGCGCTCATCTTTTAAGCCTTTTTAATAAGTCTACATTCAAGACCATTTCTTTGTTTGCAATTTCTTCTCGCATTTTGTTTGTTTCAACAGCAGCAGGTGTTGTAGGCATTTGACTTTTAGCACCGTTTTTTGACAAATATGTATGTCTATAATTCCTGTCAAAAATCTGCGGATTAATTTCAATGCCTTTAGCCTCAATTTTTTCTAAAAATTTAGGTCTGATGCCGGTTGATGAGTGCATACCCATAACTGTATTTACGCCTGTACCTGTTTGTTCCCAAACAAAAATATCCTGCATCGTTATAACATCACCTTCCATACCAACAATTTCAGACACTTTTGTTATCTTCCTTGTACCGTCAGAAAGTCTTGATACTTGAATAATAATGTTTATTGCAGACGCTATTTGGCTTTTTATATTCTTTTCGGGCAAGTCAATACCTGAAAACATAACCATGGTTTCAAGTCTTGAAAGTGCATCGCGAGGAGAATTTGCGTGCAATGTAGTTAAAGAACCGTCATGGCCGGTGTTCATGGCTTGTAACATATCAAGTGTTTCAGCACCACGACACTCACCGATTATTATTCTGTCAGGACGCATACGCAGACTGTTTATGACTAAATCCCTTGCTGTAACCTGACCTTCACCTTCAATGTTCGGAGGTCTTGTTTCAAGACGGACGATGTGCTCTTGTTGCAAGGAAAGTTCCGCCGAATCTTCTATTGTAATAATACGCTCGCCGTTTGGAATTTTAGCTGACAAACTGTTTAAAAGAGTTGTTTTACCTGCACCTGTTCCGCCGCTGATAATTATATTAAGTCTTGAAGCAACGGCAGCCTCTAGCACTTGTGCAATTTCGGTCGAAATAGAACCCCATTTTAAAAGGCTTTCCATTGTACCGCTGTCTGCACGAAAACGCCTTATCGAAAGAGAAGGCCCATCTATTGCAAGCGGCGGGATAATAGCGTTAACCCTTGAGCCATCGGGTAATCTTGCATCAACCATAGGAGATTTCTCATCAATTCTTCTTCCTACCTTTGATACAATACGTTCGATTATATTTTTCAAGTGGTTATTATCCTTAAAAACGATAGATGTCTTATACAATTTACCGTTTCTTTCAACATAAACGTTTTTTGCACCGTTAACCAAAATATCGCTGATTGAAGGATCCGATAAAAGAGGATCCAACGGACCAAAACCTTTTGCCTCTTGAATAATCTCTCTTATAAGTCTGTCGCGCTCGATTTTATTCAAAGGTGTTGAGCGAAAATTTGTAGAAATTTGATGTTCAATGAATTGTCTTATAAGAGCCTTTTGCTCACTATCGCTGTACTGGCTCCAATCCGGAGTTGTGTTAACTTTATCTATTAAAAGTGCATGCAGCTTTTCTTTTAATTCTGAAAACTCAGCACTCAACGGCATCTCGCTTATAAACGCCCCAAGCTGATTTTCATCACTTGTAAGCTGTTGATTTTTCAAACCGCTGTTCAATCTATCTTTAAGTGACAATTACTTTTTCTCCTTCTTTTTAAATAATCCCATAAAGCCCGTCTGCTCGCGTTTTGTTTGCTTTTGAGCCGCATATGTATAATTGTCGGACAAAAGCGCTGCAAGCTCTTTGAAAGATTTTGCAATGTTAGACTGGTGATTTATATCGCTTACGGGCACTCCCTTATTTATTGCATTTATGATTGTAAAATAGTTGTTTGGTATTTTATAGTAAACACTATGACCCAAAACATCTTCTACATCTTCGATTTTGATTTCGTCATTTTCCATGTACCTGTTAATTATAAGCTTTATTTTATCCTTTTGATAACCTAAGCGCTTAAACAAGTCAAAACACCTTTGACAGTTGCGCACCGAAGGTAAATTTAAAATTGCAACAAGCAGTATTAAATCCGAATTATCAAGCGCAGTGATGGTTTTACCGTCAAAAGAACTTGTTGTATCAATAATAACATAAGAAAAAACACTTCTTAAAACGTTTATTAGTGTTGTAATATTTTCGCTTGTAATAATTTCAGCTTGCTCTAAATCAGGTGGGTCGGCAAGAACATACAAAGATGTGTCTTTGTATTTTTCAAGAGTTGAGAGCAGAAAAGTCTCATCAATCCGCTCAAGATTATTTACAACATATGAAGTATCAAAAGAGGGATTTAAGTCAAGAAAAGTCGTCACATCGCCCATTTGAAAATTTAAATCGACAAGCGCAACTCTTTCATTTGTAAGATTTGCTATCTCAAGTGCTAAATTTGTCGCAATAGAGGTTTTGCCAATACCGCCTTTATTTGAAAAAGTAGTTATTACTTTACATTTTGTAGTGTCGTTAATATTGCCCAAAATTAGGTCTTTGATTTTTTCTACAGATTGGATAAAATCATCCTCTATAAGAGGTTTTACAAGATATTCCCTTGCACCTGCACGCAAAGATTTTATAACAAGTTCAGAATCAGTATTGTAAGAAAGAACTATAATTTTTGCGTTTCTTAAATTTTTTGAAAGCTTAACTATGATGTCCAGTGTAAGTTGTGTACGCTCTGAAATATCCACAATTATCAAATTCGGATGCATTTCGTTTATTTGTGCATATGAGTTTATTGCGTCCTCAAATTCACCGACTATATTTATGTCTTCAATTTTATTTAAGTAAGACCTCACAAGTTCGCGGCTTGTTTCATCGGGTTCAATTATAACTGTGTCTATTTTTATACTCATAATCTCTTTAAATATCCTCTATCATCGGCGCATCAACTATTCTAGGCGTAATAAATATCATAAGTTCCGTATCGTTCTTGGTATCTTCGACTTTTTTGAAAAGTATACCGATTATCGGCAAATCGCCCAAAAGCGGTACTTGATTATTTGTTTTAGAACTTGAATTATTTAAAAGCCCTGCTATAACAAGAGTTTCACCATCCATTAATTCGACTGTGGTTTCAACTTTTCTTGTTTTAAAACCGGGAATTACAACGGCATTTTGAGCATCCATAACACCTGATGAACGGTCAATTTCGCTGACTTCCGGCGCAAGTTTAAGTTTTATCCTGCCGGTTTTTTCCATAATTGTAGGTGTAAAGTTTAAAATAACACCAGTTTTTTTGAAATCATAAGCTATTTGTCCATATTGACCTACATCAGAGGGAACAGGAACTTCATTGCCTACATTAAAACTTGCTTCCTCGCCATCAACCGCAAGAAGTTTCGGTTCTGCCAAAATTTGAGCATCGCCCTTGGTTTCTGCCGCTTGCAATTCAAAAGCTATATCACCGGCTTTATTTGAGAAAAAGTATTTTACCCCATTGTTAACAAGCACGCGCGAAAACTTACCTAACGGCATAGCATCTGTTGCAAAACCGCCGTCACCAGTCATAGAACCGCCCGCCTGTTGATATTTAGAGTTATTACCGATACTAAAACCGGTACCTAAGTTCCTTGAGAAATTTTTTGAAACTTCTGCAACCTTGACCTCTAAAAGCACTTGTTTTGAAGCACTTTCAGTCATATCAACAAGGTTTATATTATATGCTTTTGCAAGATCTAGAATTTTTTGTCTTGTAGCGGTTGTGCTGACTTTTCCGGATAAAACTGCGCCGTTATTATTAAATATTATTGAAACATCTTCATTTGGCGCAATATAATCGACAGCTTTTAAAAATTCATCGACATCCTGTTGAATAACAAGATTATAAAAAACAGGTGCAGGCGCATTGCTTCCCCAAAAAATAAGTGTTGTATTACCGGCTTTTTTACCGTTAACCATAAGCTGTTTTGAAGTTAAAATAACAATATCGGCAACACTTGGGTCAGCTATGGAAATTCTTTTTACCGGAGTATCAAAATTTAAAATCTGAGACTTGCCGACAACCGCATATAATTTTTGATTGTTATCACGCAGAGCGTTTTTAACAACCATAGAATCATTATAATTGTACATTTCGCTGTTTTCCCAAGGCGCGCTGACATTTGCTTGAGTTTCAACACCCCTAAAATTACCCTGCGCAAACGCTGCCGTACACAAAAGCGTAAGGAAAAAAGCAAATATTAAACTTTTATACTTTTTAAACATCTATTGCGGTGCCCCCACAATCATTTTTTTGTCTCCCGAAATAAATTCTATCTCCTCCTCGCTTTTTATGGCAGATTTTACAACAGGAATTTGCTCTGCCTGTTTTACTTTAGTAGTCGAAACAGGTATTTCACCAACAGGGGCATCGTATTGGGGTAAATCACCGATTTCTACAAGTTCATCCGGAGTATTCGATGGCATTTGCGGAAGCTGTGCAATGCCGGGACTAAACTTGTAACCTGTTCTTTCATGCCTGTTTCTTTGAATTATAACCGCTTTATCGTTGTTTAGCGCAGTTATAAAAATGGGTACGTCTTTGTCTTTAATTTCAAACATAACGTATTTTTGTGAGCTGTTTGGAATATCCAAAATATTTAAAATTTTAATATCCTGAGCAAAAATTGCATTTTTAGGGAAATAAACATCTGCATATGTGCCTGCTTTTACAAAAGGCGGGAGTGCTTCAAGTCTTATTGCAACCGAGCGAAATCCGCGCTGCGGCTCGCTTTGCGCATTATCCATATCTGAAATTTTAAAGAAATTCTCAACAATGGGCGAATCTGCTTTTATATCTTTTGTGGCAACAAGGCCTGTAATTTTGGCAGGGTCTGATATTGCGCCCTCTATTTCTATTGGGAACTGTTTTGTTGTGAGGTTATCTGCTAAAATTTTGTCGCCTTTTTTAACATCTGTTTTTGCAACAACATAAATAATTTTTTTAATGGGTACATTTGCACTTGTTTGAGTGAGTTTTTTAAGATTTTCGTTTTCAATTTTTAATTTCACAATAACCTGATAAGAGGCAACTGCTATAGCAACTCCCACAATTACGGAAATTATAAATTGATTTTTATTCTTTTTGATACTCATAAACTCACAAAGCTTCCGCTTAACATTTTACATTATTTTGCGCAATTAAGAAAATCATTAAGTTTCTTTACATGTTCATACATTTTCTTTCAAAAATCCAACTAAATTTATGAGCGCATTTTTGGCAATATCCTCTTTAATTTGCAATCTTTGTTTGTTAACATCAGAATTTTTAATTTCTGATTGAAATTTTATAACCTTAATAACAGGTTTATCGTTTTTTAAAATGCCAAATCCCATATAACAAAGACCGACAGGCTTTTCTTTTGAACCGCCGGTCGGGCCCAAAATACCTGTTGTTGCAAGCGAACATGGAGCATAACTTAAAAGTCCCAATGCCATTTGAAAAGCAACATCGGGGCTTACGGCACCACAGCTGTCTAAAGTTTCTTTTTTAACATTTAAAAAACGTGTTTTTGCTTCGTTTGAATAAGTTACAAAATTTTGTTCAACATAAGCACTTGAGCCTGAAACATCTGTTAAATAAGAACTGACTAAACCGCCTGTGCATGATTCGGCACAGGCGATTTTTAAATCGTTTTTTACAAGAATATTTTTAATTTGTTCAAGTATTTCCATTTAAACCCCTACGAAATAGGCACATCAAGCGGCTCAAGCAAGATTATATCAAACACAATACCCTGATCTATAACTATATCATGGCCTTTTCTGAATAAATCTATTACACTGTCACCAATAAGATAAGCACCACCACCTATTGTGCCACCTATTGCAGCAAAAGGAGTTACAAGAAATCTTCCGCCCGTAAATAATTCTTCACCGGAAGTTACGCCCCATTTTGTTGTTTTGGCAATTATCTGCCCGCTTTTTTTAGTGTTTCTTTTTAACTCGTTCCAATAATTTCCCCCGCCTGAAATTGCACCGTCTTCAAGAATATCAAAATTTGAACAAATTGCTGCATTTATAGGTAGTTGTCTGCCTTGCGGGGTCACTACATGGTCAAAAGTTAAATATAGCAATGCACTGCGTGATAATCTTGCAGTCGGTTTGTATTTTTCAACTGTTCCGCGAACAAGCGAACCTGAAGGCAATATTGTTTTGCCGTTAATTTTAATGTCATTTGTCAGTCTTGCACTGAACATATCTCCGGCTTGCATTTGTGCCGTTGACAAAGGCTCCGCCATAACAAGATTAAGTTTTGTACCCTTTGGTATTCTTTGCGTATAAGCGTCTGCTTTAAGCTGGTAAGCATAAGTAACAGGCATAAAAGCAATAAATGCGAAAAGTGCGAACAAGCTTATAATCTTTTTCATTAGGCGTCCTCCTTAATTTTTCAAATCTTTTACGTTAATTTTGCCAAACTTGGCACTAAGGTCGTCAATGTGGTGAACAATATAATAAAATGGTTCTAAGTCTCTTTCAGACAAGTCTATCATAGCACCCCAGTCACTTCTGCCATGGTGCGCCGCTATCATCTTTGCAATATTTTTAAAACCCTCTTGCATGCAAAGTGTATAACCGTACTGTGAATGCGTTAACCAATCTTTTTTAAATTCTTCGTTATATTCAATAAAACCTGTTTCAAGATTTATTTTATATTCAAAAATTTTGCCTATATCATGTAAAATACAAGCAGCATAGAGTTCTTCCTCATCAACTTTGTTGTTTAGCTTTGGATAAATTACTTTTGCAAAGTCGACACACTCAAGAATATGAACCAAAAGTCCGCCAATGTAGTTATGATGCATTGATTTTGCCGCAGGAGCAGCCTTTATGGCCTGTTCATTATCTTTTATAGTTCCAAGAACAAAATTTTTAAGTTTTTCATTTTTAAAAGTTTCAATAAAAGCAATGAGCTGATTATACTTTTCCTCTCGCTCGTTTTCTTCAAGACCGCAAATTGCTTCTTCTATAAGTTCCATGTTGTTTACAAGGCAGTTATTATATTTTTCGTTATAACTTGCCGTTAAAATTTTAACCACATTTCCGGTCTTAAAAAGCTTTTCATCCAAACGATTCAGAGTTTCTTCCCACAAAATACAGTTTAAAACGGAAGAATCATCGAGATTTTTAAGCTGCATTTTTCCCATTTTCGTGCCGGCTTTTGTATCTCCAACAATAAAATTTAAAACTTCGTAATCTGCGTTTAAGTCTAGCATGCTACGATTTTATTATAAATTTGAATTTTTGTAAAGTTTTATTAAATTTACTTTTTTGCCAACAAAATTTCTTCAACTTTGTTTTTTAGTTGGGCTGAAAAATTAAAGATTTCGTTCAAATTCGATATTGGCACTCTATTTTCCTTTGTTCCTTCTAAGAATGCGATATATTTCTGAGACCTGTTAAAATATAGTCTGCACAATGTCTTTCTTATATTATCATCTAACAAAACATTAAAATAGCTTGCATTATCTCTATATGTAACCCTGCTTAAGTCAACTACTCCATTCAAAATAGCTTTTACTATAGCATATCCCTCTAATTCTTCACATGTTGTAACTACTTCATTTTTATTTGATGTTTCATTTCCTGCTTTTGTAGTAATACTAAAATCAAGAGATGTTTTCATAACTTTAGACATGAACAAATTAAAAGCCTCGACAGTCGTTTTTTTGTGTCTCTCAATAACTTTAGCAGTTTTCACTCCGTCGTATATTCCTGATTTGTCTAATAAATATCTTACAAAATCATCGCTTGGATTTCTGTATTCATTCTCAATTACGCACTCAAATTGCTTAATATATTTTAAATCACCGGCATTATTAAATGCTTTTTCTACATCAAATGTTTCTTTGCAAAATTCGGACAATGTTTCAAGTTGATTATCCTTAAAGTCCAATATATTAAATGTAAAAAATGGTTCGTTATCTAATATATTAGGCTCTTCTACATCTGAAAAAAACTTATATACAATACCATTAGTCAAAATAATAAACTTGGCTTTGCTAGCCGTAAAATATTTAAATAACTGTCCAGCGTGCTTTTTGACATCCAACTTATCATTTTCGACCTTTTTGCATTCAATTAATATTATTGGTTTTTCATCTTTTATAATTGCATAGTCCACTTTTTCATCTTTTTTAAATCTTGAATCTGCAACAAATTCAGGAACAACTTCTAATGGATTAAAAACATCATAGCCAAGGGCATTTAAAAATGGCATAACTAATGCATTTTTTGTAGCTTCTTCGGTTTTCAACCCTTCCTTAAGACTTAAGGCTCTTTCTTTTAATTGATTAATTTTTTCAATAAATTCCATTATTCCATTCCCTAAAATTTACAGAAAAAGAATATCATGTTTTTTTATATAAATCAAATATACAATATTAAATTTACTTTGCTTGTGCACTACAGGTTAATTTTTCAAGGGTTTGATTATTAATTTCACCGCCGATAAGCATAATAATCGAGGTGTAATAAAGCCAAACCATTAAAATCGCAAAGGTACCGATTGTCCCGTAAACCCTGTTATATGTACCCAATTCATTTACATAAAGCGAAAACAGCCAAGAGCCCAACAACCAAAAAACACAGAAAAACAGTGCACCCGGTACAACGCTTTTTCTTTTCACCGAAAAATCACGCGCCGGAAGAACATAGTAATTTATCATAGACAAAATAAACAACATTAAAAATGCAACCGGCCAACGTCCGATTAACAAAGTATTCACAAGGTTTTGCGGCATATGAACATGTAGCGCCACAAAGTTTAAAATAACCTTACCGAAAATAATTAAGTTAACCGATATAAAAAAGAAAAACGTATTTACAAAAACCATTAAGACTGACAATAGCCTTGTTTTTATAAAACTTCTGTTCTCCTGAATTTTATTTGCGCGATTCAACCCTTTGATAATTACCGCAATAGCGTTTGAAGTCAAAACAAGAGTTACAATAAAACCCATTATCGCCATAATACCGCCGTTTTGAAAGAGTATAACTTCTTTTAAAACACTTTTTAATAAGTCAGCAACCGCATGAGGTGTAAAAACAGAAATTGCAAATATCACTTTATCTACAAAAAATTTCTTACCGAGCCAACCAAAAACAGCCATTAAAAACAACATGAAAGGGAAAATTCCCAAAACAAGCATAAACGCCATTTCAGACGCCATTCCGGGAAAATCTTCCTCAACAATAGAATTTTTTAAATTTATAACATATTCTTTTAAAAGTTTAATCATAAAAACTCCTAGATATGTTTTTTTACTTCTTCCAAAAGACACACTATAGCCTCGTTTAGAGGCTTTCTTATAGTACAGCCCGCAGCCCTTGTATGACCGCCACCGCCAAATTTTTTAGCAATCAAAGTCACATCTTTTTCTTTTGAGCGCATTGAAACTTTCGTGGAATTAGCACCTGTTTCCTTTAAAACGAAAGCAAACTCAACAAGCTTCATAGAACGCAAAACCTCGCAAATTCCTTCGGTATGTTCATCTTTTGCTCCAAATTTTTCCATATCTTTGTTGCTTATTAAAGTATATGCAATTTTATCATCATATATCAATTTTGCATTAGAAACACAATAAGCTTGAAACATTACCATAGCCTTAGATTTTAAATCATAACATTTTCTTGCAATGCTAGCCGTATCAATCCCTTTTTTTGCCAAACAAGAGGCTATTTCTAGTGTGCGCGGGCTCACTGTTTCATACTTAAAACAACCTGTATCCGTTAAAATTGAAACATACAGGCAATTTGCAATCTCAAGAGTTATTTCTTTGTTTTGATTTTCAAACATTTCATACAAAACTTCGCCTGCACTAGAAAGACCGCCTAAAACATGGTTAAATTGTGCAAAACCCTTATTTGTCTTGTGGTGGTCAATATTAATCGTTACTTTTGCGTTATCAAAAATCACTCTTGCGTTTTCAACAACTCGATCAACAGAAGCTACATCAACGCAAATAACTGTATCGTAAATATCTTGAACATTATCAAGTGTTTTTGCTTCATTTAAATAAGGCATAAAAGAATAAGTTTCAGGATAACTTTTACCTTTTGATACTTGAACTAAAATATCTGCTTTATTCCCGATATATGACTTAAGGGCGCATGCACAACCCAAAGTATCTCCATCAGGATTAACATGGGTTATAATTAAAACTTTTTTTGCACTCTCGATTAAATCAAAAATTTTTTTAATCATGCCAAAAAGGTTAACACAAAAAAATAATTTTTAAAAAGCTCTTTTTATATTTTTAAAACTTGTAACCGTATTTGTATAAAAATTTAAGAAAGAATAACTGCTTCTAAGTTCAAAAGCTTCGTTTGAAGAAAGCATTTTAAGTGCATTTTTGAATAATCTGTATGCGCTTTTTGGTTTTTTTGTATCAAGCAAAAGGTCAATTTTTAATCTATAGAGTGAATACATTTTTTCACTCTCGTCCAAACTTACCTGCATAGCACTTTTTTCGCAAAATTCAAGGGCTTTTTCATAATTCCCTTTTTGGGCATAACAGTATGCGATTTTTGATGTTACCTCAAAATCATCTTCGCCAATATCGTATAATTTTTGCCAAACTTCAAGAGCTTGCGCTATTTTATCTTGCATAACAAGCATATTACCCTTAAGTCTCAAAGCTTTTATGTGCATTGGCTGAATTTCAAGTGCGCGCGAAATATATTTTTGCGCTTTTTGATTATCCTCTATATAAAAAAATGTATCGTAGGCTATTTTATAGTACTTTTCCGCTAAAAAATTTATAACTCGCATAATTAATTTTATTTTTTAAATGTCATTATTTTCATTGTATAAACAGTTAAACACTGAGGCTAGTATATTTTTTAAAAAAGGTTAAAAGCATGATGGAGAGCATGTTATGCATGAGATTACAAAACGTTACATTAAGGCATGAATTTTAAAAAAGGTTTAAGCTATAATTATAGAAATTAATTTTTATAAAATACTTGGTTGGAGGAAAAAAAGTGAATTCGCTTAGCGAGAGTGCAAATGGTTCGGTATTGTCATTATCAAAAAACGCAATTAAAGTACTTGAGAAAAGGTACTTAAAAAGAGATTTGAACGGAGAAGTTATTGAAACTCCCGAAGATTTATTCCACAGAGTTGCTGACACAATAGCAAGTGCAGACAAAGAATTTGGCGCAACAGATGAAGAAGTCAAAAAAACAGCACAAGAATTCTATGAAATGATTACAAGCTGCTACTTTATGCCAAACTCACCCACACTTATGAATGCAGGCAGAGATTTAGGACAATTAAGCGCTTGTTTTGTTCTTCCTGTTGAAGACTCTCTTGAAGGAATTTTTGAAACAATTAAAAACACCGCTCTAATCCACAAGTCAGGCGGCGGTACAGGTTTTTCTTTTTCAAGATTAAGACCTAAAAACGATGTAGTTCACTCTACTATGGGTGTATCTTCAGGCCCTGTTTCATTTATGGAAGTTTTTAACGCTGCAACCGAAGCCGTTAAACAAGGCGGCACAAGACGTGGCGCTAATATGGGTATATTAAGAATTGACCACCCTGATATTTTAGAATTTATTCACTGCAAAGACGATTTATCGAAATTAAACAATTTCAATATCTCAATCGCCGTAACCGATGAGTTTATGAAAGCGGTTGAAGAAGACAGAGATTTTGAACTTATTCACCCCAACACAAAACAGTGTGTTAAAAAAGTAAATGCAAGAGAAATTTTTGACATTATTACAAAAGGTGCTTGGTCATCAGGTGAACCCGGTATCATATTTATTGACAGAATTAATGAAGATAACCCGACACCAGCATTGGGTGAAATAGAATCTACAAACCCATGTGGTGAAGTTCCGCTTTTACCATACGAAGCGTGCAACTTAGGTTCAATTAACCTATCTAAAATGATTAAGAAAAATCCTGCAGGCGGCTTAGACGTTGACTGGAGCAAACTGGCTAATGTTACCCGTCTTGCAATTCATTTCCTTGACAACGTTATTGTTGTTAATAATTACCCTCTGCCACAAATTGCGCAAATGGTAAGCAATATTAGAAAAATCGGTCTTGGAGTTATGGGTCTTGCCGATATGCTTATGCAACTGGGTATTCCATACAACTCTGAAGAAGGTTGCGCTCTTGGTGCTAAGGTTATGGAATTTATTGACTATCATTCAAAAGCACAAAGTATCAACTTAAGTGAGGCAAGAGGCAGTTTTAAAGGTTTTGAAGAAAGTGTTTATACACGCCCCAATTACCTTTATAACAAATACAAAGGTAAATCCGCAGGTGTTATTATCGATGAAATGTGGGAAGACCTTGACAACAGAATCGCAAAATCCGGTATCAGAAACGCAACCACAACTTGTATTGCACCGACAGGTACAATTTCAATGATAGCGGGCGCATCAGGCGGTATTGAGCCATTGTTTGGTTTAGTATTTAAACGCAATATTATGGATGGTACAATCCTTCTTGAAGTTAACCCTATTTTTGAAAACTACGCTAAAGAAAATGGTTTCTACAGCGAAGAATTAATGGAAGAAATTGCAAAAACAGGTTCTATTGCACACATAGAAGGAATCGACGAAGAAACAAAAAGAATTTTCGCAACTGCACATGATGTATCACCTGAAGCTCATATTATGATGCAGGCAGCATTCCAACTTCATACGGATAACGCTGTTTCAAAAACAATCAACTTTGTTGAAAGCGCAACTGTTGAAGATGTTGCAAAAGCATATATACTTGGATTTAAAGCAGGACTTAAAGGTTTAACCGTATATCGCAATAATTCAAGGTGGTCACAACCTATGGTTGTAGATAAAGTTAAAACCAAAGAAGAAAAACAAGCTGAAATGGCAGCGCAAGCCGGTGCGATAGGGGCAAGCGGTGAGCTTGACCCGAGCACTACGCAAGCGCAAGCCGGTGCGGAATCTTCAACAGATTGGAGTTCTTCTCCTGCTGCAATAGGTGCGCCCAGCATTGCGCCCTCAAACCAAGAAATAAATATTCCTTCTTTTGAAGAAGAACATAAACAAGTGGAAACTATAGGGGAGAGAGTGGATGACAACGGAGTTACGCTAAAAACCGTTGTATGTCCTGAATGCGGCAACTCTATTGAAATGGCAGAAGGCTGCTTTATATGTCTTAATTGCGGTTACTCAGGTTGCAGCTAAAAACTTTTTAAGCCGGCATTTTGCCGGCTTAGGTTTTTTATGTAAAATAATAAAATGAAAAGTATTTTTAACTTCATAAAAACTAAATACAATAAATTTGTCTTTGAATTTTTAAGCGAAAAAAAATTTCCGCCTGTAAATTTTAAAGTAAAAATTGAAACAAAATGCCTCGTTCTTGCACCTTATATTGGCGCAGAGACAAAAGGTTTAGGAGGGCTTATTGCCCAATACCCCAAAAATTTTGAAATACTTGCCCTCACAAACGGTTCTTCATTAATAAAAAATGTCAGCCAAATTGAAGCCATTAATATTAAAAAAGAACAATTTTCTAACGTGATGAAACATGCGCGCGTTAAAGGTTATAAAATTTTCAATATTAATTCAGGCACTTTAAAAGACGAATATAAAATCATATCAAGAATTGATATAAGTGAAGTAGATTTTATTTTCGTCCCAAATCCTTTTGACGGTAACCCTGACACTTTAGCTCTTATAAGTCACTTAAAGAAAATTTTAAAAACAAAAGAACATAAAAAAACGCTTCAAATTCTTATGTATGAAAGCGATTGTGCACTTTCATACATTGACTATTACGCTGATATCACAAATATTGCAACAGCTAAGAAACAAATGCTTGGCATTTATTACCCAAATGATCCCAAATTAACATCGGGTGTAATAGGTTTAAATAAGTTCAGAGCAACTAACTTTGGTGCAGATTTAGCAGAATGTTTTGCAAGCTTTTTTGTAGAAGATTTTTTAAAACTTCCACTAGTTTAGTGACAAAAGGATAATTGTAAAATAAGCTGTTTATTATATAATTATTTTGTCATTAAACGGAGGAAAACATATGGACAAATACGTTTGCACAGTATGCGGTTGGATTTATGACCCACAATCAGGTGATCCGGCTAACGATATAGCAGCAGGAACAGCTTTTGAAGATTTGCCTGAAGACTTTTTATGCCCCATTTGCGGTGTAGGCAAAGACCAATTTGCAAAAGAACTATAATATTTTAAAGGACAAAAAATATGAAACTTATTAAGGATGGCGTATATTACTGTGGTGTGGAAGATTTTGGAAGAAGAATTTTTGACCAGCTAATTCCTTTGCCACATGGAACAACTTATAATTCATACTATATAGAAGGCAATGAAAAACGAGCTTTAATTGATACATCTTACTCTAAAACAATAAAAGAATTCATCGAAAACTTAAACGGAAAAGGTGAATTCATCGACTATATAATTGCAAATCATGCTGAAGGTGACCATTCTGAAGCTCTTGTTAAAGTTCTTCAAATGAATCCGAATGCAAAAGTTATAACAAATAAAAAGTGTATGGATTTATTAATTGACCAATATGCCATTCCTGAAAATAAGTTTCAAATAATTAATGACGGTGATGAAATTTCCCTTGGAAATAAAACTCTCAGATTTCATCTTGCACCATGGGTGCATTGGCCCGATACAATGTTTACACACCTTGTTGAAGACAATATTTTGTTCACTTGCGACTTTTTAGGTGCACACATTACATATAATCAAGGACAATTTTACGCTCAGGAAACTCAAGAATATTTGCTTAGCGCAAAAAGATATTATGCCGAAATTATGATGCCTTTTAGGCCGCATTGCAAAAAGTATCTTGATAAAATAAAGGAAATTAATCCCTCTATGATATGCCCATCCCATGGCGGCATATATAAAAATCCTGCTTTTATACTTGATGCATACGGCGAATGGACATCGGATGTGCCAAAAAATAAAGTCGTAATACCTTATGTTTCTATGTATCAGAACACCGAGCGTATGGTTGAAAGGCTTGTTGAAAAATTAAAAGAAGAAGGGGTTGAGGCTCATAAGTTTGATTTAATATCAGATGACATTGGCGATTTAGCCGTTGAATTGGTTGATGCCGCAACGGTTGTCTTTGGCGCTTCAATGGTACTTGCAATGCCTCATCCTTATGCATTTTTTGGGGTTTACCTAACAAATGCACTTCGCCCGAATGTAAAATTCATGTCAATTTTAGGTTCTTATGGTTGGGGCGGCAATTTAGTCGGCAAAATAGAAGAAAACACAAATCTTTTGCAAGTTGAAAAGCTTGACTACATAACAGTTAAAGGCAGAGCAAAACAAGAAGATTTAGAGCGAATTGATGCTTTAGCCCATACCATAGCTCAAAAGCATAAAGAAATAGGCGCAAAATAAAATGAAAAAATTAAAACTGCCACCCGCTCAAATTATAGAAGAAGCTGAAAAGGAAGTAACAAAATACTTTGAAAAAATAGATAAAATTCGGGATTTTAACCAAGAAAAAGTATTGCGAGCTTTTCAAAAAAATAAAATCGGCGACGAACACTTCTACACTGTTACGGGCTACGGGCACGATGATATGGGCAGAGAAGCGCTCGATAATGTCTTTGCAGATGTATTTAAAGCACAAAAAGCAATAGTTCGCCCGCATTTCGTTTCAGGCACACACACTCTTGCCTGCGTTCTTTTCGGTATTTTAAGGTATCAAGATACTCTTATGTCCGTTGCGGGAAAACCCTACGACACATTAGATGAAATAATCGGACACTCAAGAGAA
>CALUYC010000123.1 GCA_944324895.1 Candidatus Gastranaerophilales bacterium | reverse complement strand
CAATGACACTTTCAATAGTTTCTGCAATATATTTTTCATAGTTATAACTTGCGCAAATAAATGAAACTTTCATAAAAAAATACTACCACAAACCTTACTAATTACACACAAGGAATAAATTTTTTCCAAAATTCAGGGTTATATTTTAAATAAGCATGACAACCAAAGGGTAACTGCTTGTCATTCAATTCATACAACACCTCGGGATGAACCTCAAAGGAAAACTTCATAGCGACTTCAGGCGGAGCGGGATTAAAATCTTTCATAAACCTGTGAGCAAATAGTACAATAGCCATATCTTCATTCATAGGAACTGTTTTCCAAAAATATTCGTTTGTAAGAAAATGCTTAATATACATATATACAAGCAACAATATTAATCTGAGTTTTTTGTATCTGTAATAAATAAGTCCAAAATCATGCCAAGAAATCTTAATGTTTTTGTCTAAACTAAAAAGTTTTATCATATCAGATATTTTCCTTAAACAAAAACCGCCATTACCTGCAAATTTAGACAATTTATCACCTTTAAACCAAGGAGCGCCAATATAGGAATATCCAAGCGAACACCAATAATCAAGCTCATCTTTAAATATCCAAGCATCAGGCTGACAAATTAGCATATATTCATAATTATTAAATCTTTCATAAAACTCCGTACCCAAAAGTAATCTGGAATACGTATCAACCGATTTAAAGTAATTATTATCAAACCTTATACAGGCTAATTTGCACGCAGAAAAAATTTCCTCGTAAATTGTAATATCTAAATCATTTGGACAAACAATAAAAATATCTCTTTTACTTAATATCTTTGCACACTGCTTAAGCGCGCACAATTCATTATTGTCGGGCTTTTGCTTATATATAGGAATAACTACCGCAACGCTCATAGCTTAATATTACCACAAAATTAATTGCAATTAAAAAAGGTTAATGATAATATTACCTTACAAAAAAGGAAATAAGGTGAAAATCCTTAACTGGGCCGCAGCCGTATAGTCGGAAAACTTATAACTCCTTTCATTGCGAGTACCGATGAGGGAAATGAGTTCCTTGCGCTGCGGCAGAATAGCACAAGGAATTTTTATGACAGGCTATATGTCACAGGTAAATAATAACCGAGCTAACACCTGCCCCCATGGTTTACCGCTAGGAGCTTGCCCTATCTGCAACGGAATGGGCGGCGGAGGCTCAACAAAAAGGGCAGACGAACCAAGGCGCCCCGGAGAGATGACATATCAAGAGTGCTATGCCCAGTGGAAGCAAATGCAACGCGCAGAAGCAAGAGAAAAAGCAATGCAAGAGGCAATGCTTAAAAATGCCGAACTTGCAGACAAAATGCAAAAGCAACTTGCAAATTTAACAAACAACATAAGCAACATGTTGGATAAAATACAAAACGTCTTACCAAAACCAGTTGCAAAAGTTTTTGGAGCAATCTCAAACAATATTTTAAAACCGATACTAAATATTGTTAAAAATTTTCCGCAGTTAATAAGGGATTTACCTAACCTAATTACAAACATAAGAAATGAAATAGCACGTGCAGCAGAAAAACTCAGTGCGCTAATAGGAGAAGTCCAAAATTTCATAGAAAAGAAAATCTCTGATATAACAAAATCACTTAAAAAACAGTTTAGAAAATTCTTATCTCTGTTTGGTCTTGAAGAAGAATACGAAGAAGACGAAAAAATCGAAGAAGAAATGAAAGTATTTAAACAATTTGAAATTGAAAAGTTAAAAGAAGCCATCAGAAAACTAATTACCCCAAAAGACAAGGAAAATAAAATTGCCGCAAGTAAAAATGAACACAGTACTGCCAAGGTATAATCAAGCCTCTAGCAGATACCTTACAAATCGCCAGTTAAAACAAAAAGATGCAACTCTTGAAGGTGTTGTTGTAAATAATTTTATAAAGGATGTTGACTCGCAAGAGCGACCAAGCCTTGATGACACCTACAACACTCTTGTCATATCAGATAACGAAAGCGAAAATATAGACAACTATATTGAAAAAAACGACAAAGTCAAAGGCTACGACACCAAAAAGGCTTTGCTGCCTCTAATTTTAAGTACGGCATCAATCTTTCTTTCAAGTGCGATTCTAAGCATAGTATTCAAAAAATCAGCAAAAAAGAACTTGACCGAGCCTGTTATAAAACAACTGCCTGCGATGGGCATGAACCTTAATATAGTTGAAGAAACAGGCTTTGCAACATATATGGCATTGCGCGATCCTAACAGAAAAAACATTCTTGCAACTATTGCAATATTTGCATTTAGCGCCCTTACGCTTACTGCTAAAAAATTTGTGGAAGGTTTAAAAGAAATTTGGATAAAAAAACAAGATGCAGATATTCAACGTGATTTGCAAGAAGACTTGATTGACGTTGAAACAAGAGCATTTTCAGGTAAGCTTGCAATACAGAGGAATATGCTAAGCCAAACCGGAAACTATTTTAAAAATGCAATAGAAAACACTGCGCAAAATCAAGACAATGCAGTATATTTTAAACATTTTAGTTTTAAAGGCAACGAAGAACAAAAAGATAATACTAAATCACCAATAAAAAAACTCCTAAACCCATATGTCATTCTATCCGGCACAATGGCAGCAGCTGCACTAATATTGGGCGGAATAACTTTAAAAAACATAAAAGCAGGTGCAAAATTCCAAGAAGAATACATAAATACATTTAGAGCCGGCAAACAAAAAATTCTTGATGAAATAATTCAAAATAAAACAAAAGACGCAAATCTGCTTACAGATACACTTATCAAAATGGGCGCAAATTCACAAAAAGCAACAGAATGTGCACAGCAAGCAGGTTTTAGCGAAGGGGAAATAAAAACTATTGTAGAAAACGTTAAATACGCTGTAGAAAATGTTTGGGGTAACGCACCGACAGGCATGAGTACAGAAAGCGGAAAATCGTTCTTTTATTGTTATTTAAACGAAACACGCGGACATTTATACAACTGGTTAATACATAGTGAAAATCCATATTTGAAAGACCTTTTCTATGCCATGGCAGCCGTAAGTTCAACGAGTTTTGTTGCCCAACAAACAGCTGAAGCTATGAAAGAAGCTGCGGTATTAAAAGAAAATGCCAAAACTGAGCTGGAACTGCAAAAACAACTTGTAGAAGTAGAAATGAATAATTTTAAAGCAAAAAAAGAAAGCGCCATATCACCGCTTATAGAAGAATTTGAACGCAAAAGAAAAGAAGGTAAATCGGCAGCAGAGCTAAAAGTCATAGCCGATAATATTCTTCTTGAAATTAAAAACGGCCCGCCGTTTGTATATTCATAAGGAGCAAGATGAGAATAAATCCAATTACAGCATTTAGCATAAGACACTTAGGAAAAAACGTGCAACCTGCAAACAAACAGAAAAATTACTGCTGCTTTGATAAAGAAAAAATTGATAAAATTTTATCCGAAAAAGAAGCTGCTCTACCATACATTGAAAATGTACTTAAAACAACAGATGATACACGCGCAATATTGGACGGATTATACATCCTAAATTGTATGCTTGATAACGGTGTTAAGGGTATAGACAAAATGTATCCTACCCTAAGCCGATTTAACAATACTAATTCACCCGACATTCAAGTTATGCTTGCCGGTATATACAGAAAAACCCTTGTTCCTGACGCATTTGGGCCACTTAATAGAATGCTTGCCCAACAAATTTTTTATCCAAATAGCCCTTACTTTGACCCCACAGAAGAAATCGGAGGCGCAATATTAGAATACATTGCAAACTACGGCGCAAAACAGACATACAAACAATAATCTTGTACAAATTTTAATAAATAATGTAAAATGATTGTATGAAAAAATACTCAAATGCTTTTACGCTTGCAGAAATGCTGATTACATTGCTTTTAATATCTATTGCAATGGTAGTAATGGCACCCGTAATGACAAAGCGTGCAAAAGAACCGCCACCACAGGTAATTGTTAAAGAAGGTCAAACTCTACCTGCCGGCGCAATAATTTTATGGTACGGAGAACAAGTGCCTGAAGGCTGGGCAGAATGCAGCGGGCAAAACATAGATGAAGAAGAATTTTCAGAATTAAGAAATAATATCTCGCAATATCAATACCTGCCTGATTTAAATCAACTTTTTCAAGGAACAGATACAAACTTAAAATGGATAATTAAGATAAAGAGCTAGCTTATTTATTTTCAATTTGCGCTAAAACTTCTGAACCAACAAGATTTTCAAGAATCATTCTAGAAGCCCAAAACTCTGACTCGGCTTTTTTAGCTGCATTTTGTGCATTACGATAATATACATCGGCAATAATCAGCTCCTCACGAGGGGCATTTTGAGATTTATCATAAATATCTTTACGTTTTTCGAGATTATCAAGCGTCATTGCCATAACCTCTTTTTTTGTTAAATAATCTATATATAAATTTAAAAGTTTTTTCTGTAAATCATCAATTTTTCGCACAAGCAAGACCATATCGGCATCATTTACTTTTGTAAATTTATAATTTAATTCTTTATCGTCTTTGGTAAGCGCACCAAGTAAACCTCCACCAATTAGTGCTCCTGACGCCATAAAAGGATTTGAGCTAAGTGCTGTGCCTGCAATAGTAGAAAAACTTGCAATCGGCTTAATGATTTTTTTTATAATATTTTCATTAGGCTTATTTTCATCAGGGTTGGAGAGCTTATACATAGTATATTTAATGGTTTCACTCCTTTGAGCAGCGGCAGCCCAAAGTACTTGCAAGTCAGCAAGTAAATCTGCAGATTCAATATTTAAATCATAAGAAACATCATCAGCAAGCCTCTTTAGGCTCAAATCCGCATAGGAAGTATCATAAGCAGCCTCTTTTATACCTGTTTTTGAAACAACCGTCTTGCCTTCATTAACTGTTTTGACTTCGCTAAACGGAGCTTCAGGCTTTTGACCCACACCAAGCCTGTTTGCTGGAGGCATAGGATAATTCAGACTTTCAAGAGTAAGCGAATATGCAGGCATGGTAGATACCAAGCACAAAAAAGCTATTAAAGATTTTAAATTATTTTTTATCATTAAAAGCCTCTATATTAGCGCGAATTTCTTTTTTTTGAAAATTAATATCATTTAAATCAACATTTTGTGTTTTTAAGTTATACTGGGCAACATTTAGGTTTTCAGTAGTATCTTTGCCCGCAAGTCTTTCCAACATAAGGTGATATTTTTTGACATCCTGTTTTATTTTATATTCTTCAACAAGCTGTTCTTCCCACTGTGCTGCTGCAACTGAAATTTCTAAAGAATCATTCTTTTTTAGGGCTTCATTGAAATTTTTGTTATACAAAAGCAGTTGAGAACGACAGTCTTTCAAACGCATAAGCGCGCCTTTGTAGTTATAATAAGTGATAACAATTTCATCTTGCAATTCCTCGATAAGTGCTGCAAGCTCAATAGCTTCGGTATCTGTTAAAGGAACATCTTGCAGTTTTTTGTAATTATCCCTGTTAATCCAGTTATTAGCAAGACGTGCAGCAGCAAAAGATGCGGATTGAACGGAATAATGCATACCCATAAATGAAGGCAACATGGCCGCACCGCTTAAAAGGGCGCTCACGCTTTTTGCCATAAGGGAAGAATGAATTCTTCGTTGTTCTTCAGGTATTGCAAGTTTTTTTAGGCAGAACTTAATTAAAGGGTTAGAATCAACCGTTGCGTTCCAAAGATTTTCCAAGTCCTCAACATCGCTTTGTTGTTGTTTATTAACAATAATCTGCGCTTGCTCGGTATCATTAACAAAAAGTGAACCTTTTAGTGTTTGAACCTGCTCACCATAATTTATTTTATGTTCCTGTGCGTTTTCAAGCTTAATCTCTTGCGCTGCGAAACATAACGGCGTAATTAAATTAAACACTAGCAGACAGGATAATATTTTCTTATACATAATAACTTTATAGCACAGTTTTTAGTTAGTACCCAAAATCTTCTCTTTGGGTATCTTCTTCATCTTGCAAAGAAGATAAATCGTAATTATAAGTAGAATCAAAATCTTCAGGAAGATTATCGGCATCAGGCCAAACAGTACCTTCGTCAAATCTGCAAGCACTCATATTTGCACTTGAACTGAAATCACTGTCAGACAAGTCAGCCTCGTTTAGTACGCAACCTGCCATATCAGCGTCGGTAAAATTTGAATACGTTACACTTGAATAGCTAAAATCTGTACCGTTTAAAACAGCTTCAGAAAAATCACATTCGGTAATGTTTGCTCTTGAAAAATTAGCACTGGTTAAATCACAACCGCTAAAATTAACATTAGTTAATGAGCACTCAGCAAAAGACGTGCCAGAAAAATCAACATCAGTAAAGTTCATGTCTGAAATATCATTAGCCGATAAATCGCACTCACTTAAATCTAACGCACCGTTTTGTGCTTTATATGCATCAAACTCGTCTTTATTATTTAATATAAGGCTGATAGTTTCGTCTTTAGATTTCATACTCATAATCCTTTTATCTCCCGCTTTATTATTGTCTGACATATAATAAATTAGTCAAGTAAAGAAAATTTAACTGTCAATGATTTGTGTTTGTATCGCTAAAAGCACCGCCTGAACGCGATTATCTACGTTTAATTTTTTATAAATACTGTTAAGATGTGTTTTTACTGTAACTTCACGAACAAAAAGCTTGTCGGCAATATCTGCATTGCTTGCACCTTTTGCAACAAGCGTAAGTATTTCTTTTTCTCTCGACGTAAGCGGAGAAATAGGCTCAGATGAAACAAAGGGAAGAGCACCTGTGTGTTTTTTCTGATTTGACCAACCGGAACGCCTCAAAAGAGCTTCTATACGAGCCAAAAGGTTAGGTAAAATAAAGGGTTTTGTAATATAATCATCTGCACCGAATTTTAGCCCCGAAACTTGCTTATTGTCTTCGTTAACTGCTGTGAGCATAATAATTGGTATATGTTTTGTTTTTTCATTTTCCCTAATTGATTTTAAGGTTTCCCAACCGTCTAAATTCGGCATTACAACATCAAGCAAAACAAGGTCGAATGAATTTGTTTCCTCGCTCAATATTTTAAGTCCCATAAGCCCATCCGTCGCAACTTTTACCTCATAACCGTACATTGGTAGAGCATCTTGTAAAAGTTTGGGATTATCATCAATAATTAAAATTTTTCCAAGTGTCGACATGTAAATTCTATCCTTATTAATAATATTTTAACCTAAAATATTTTCTTTTATAGCTTTTATTGCAGCTTGAGTTCTATCATCCACCGAAAGTTTCTGTAAAATGTTACATACATGCACTTTTGCAGTATTTACAGAAATATTAAGTTTCTTTGCAATTTGCTGATTAGAATTACCATCAGCCAATAATGAAAGCACTTTTTTCTCCTTCAAAGTTAAATTATATTCATCATCAGGTTTCGATTTTGCCGCATGAATACGTCTTTTAGTGTTTAATACATACTGAGAAACAGTCGAGTCAAACCAAAGATTGCCGTTTAAAATATCTTTTATAAGTTCAATTAACTTGTCAGGCTTAATATCTTTAGAACAATAAGCACTTATTCCTGCATCTAGACATTTAAGCACCTCATCTTCTTCGTTATGGGATGTAAGTACAACAACTTTTATTTTCTTGTACATTTTTTTAATTTCTTGAGTTGCGCAAACGCCATTAATTCCTGGCAAACCAAGGTCCATAATAACAAGGTGAACATCATTTGATGCAAGCTGTTCATAAGCCTCTTGCGCACAGGAAGCCTCATAAACACTATCCACAAAATCAGCATCTCTTAACGAGGTTTTAAGCGCAAAACGCGTCAGAGCATGGTCCTCTACTATAAGAATGTTGTATTTCTTACCCATTTTTAAATTATATTACAATTATTCTTTTATTTGCAAGATACTTTGC
Organism: Candidatus Gastranaerophilales bacterium; assembly: GCA_944324895.1. Taxonomy (GTDB): domain Bacteria; phylum Cyanobacteriota; class Vampirovibrionia; order Gastranaerophilales; family Gastranaerophilaceae; genus Galligastranaerophilus. The sequence continues at coordinate 11,839 of CALUYC010000123.1, read as the reverse complement.
ATTATTTCCATTTTTTTGATAAATTAACAGCAGTAAAGGAATAAAGCTGATGATAGAAATTAAAGACGTAGAGCATGTTGCAAAACTGGCAAGACTAGAGCTTGATGAAAACGAAAAAGTTAAATTTTCAAAACAGTTAGGTGATATTTTAAAATACGTCGAACAAATGAATGAAGTTGATACAACAGGCGTTGAGCCAATGAATCATGCTATGGAATTTTATAATGTTATGCGTGAAGACATAGTTAAATACGAAAACACGCGTGAAGAACTAATGGCCAATGCGCCTGATCAAGAATCTGACTTTTTTAAAGTTCCAAAGATAAATTAGACATTTTGGGGAAATAAAATGACAAAATACATATTTATTACAGGCGGTGTAGTAAGCTCTTTGGGTAAGGGTATCGTAGCCGCCTCTTTAGGTAATCTTTTAAGAGCAAGAGGCTACAGCGTCACTATTCAGAAGTTTGACCCTTATATTAACGTTGACCCCGGAACAATGAGCCCGTTTCAACATGGTGAAGTCTTTGTAACGGATGACGGCGCTGAAACAGACTTAGACCTTGGACATTACGAAAGATTTACAAATACGTCTTTGGGCAAATATAACAACGTTACCTCAGGAAGTGTTTATCAAACGGTTATAAACAAAGAACGTCAAGGCGAATATCTAGGTGCAACCGTTCAAACAATTCCTCATATTACAAATGAAATAAAATCAAGAATACAAAAGGTAGCAAAACAATTTAAACCTGATTTTTTAATAGCTGAAATTGGCGGTACAATAGGCGACATTGAAGGTTTACCTTTTATAGAAGCAATCAGGCAATTCAAATCAGAAGCAGGAATAGGTAATTCAATATCAATTCATGTTACTCTTTTGCCGTATTTGCCTACGTCCGGCGAATTAAAAACAAAACCTTCTCAACACAGTGTAAATACCTTAAGAAGTTTTGGTATTCAACCAGAAATACTTGTTTTAAGAACACAAGTACCGGTTTCGCAGTCCGAAAAAGATAAAATAGCACTATTCTGCTCGGTTTCAAAAGAATGTGTAATTGAATGTCGAGATATGGATACAATTTATGAAGTTCCTTTGGCGCTTGAAGACCAAAATTTGGCGCAAAGCGTACTAAAGCTACTTAATACAAAAAATAAAATTCCAAATTTAAACAACTGGAAAGAACTCGTTAATAAAATTAAACATCCCAAAAGAGAAATCAAAGTTGCGCTTGCAGGAAAATATACAGAGCTTAATGATGCATATATTTCAGTGGTGGAATCACTAAAGCATGCCGGTTGTGCTTATGATACAAAAGTGAAAATTAAATGGCTTGCTTCAGAAGAATGTACAAGTTATGAAAAAGCAAAAGAATTCCTAAAAGACGTTGATGCCCTTGTTGTTCCGGGGGGATTTGGCTTCAGAGGAATTGAGGGCAAACTAAACGTAATAAGATACGCACGTGAAAATAATCTGCCATTTTTAGGGTTATGTCTTGGCATGCAATGTGCCGTAATTGAATATGCAAGAAATGTAGCCGGACTTAAGGGTGCAAATTCAACAAAAAATAAAAAAAAAACACAATATCCTGTAATTGACCTTATGGCAGAACAAAAAAATGTTGGCGGGTACGGCGGAACAATGCGCCTTGGTGCATACGAATGTCATCTAAAAGAAGGTACAAAATCACATAAAGCATACGGTAAAAAAATAATTTCCGAACGCCACAGACACAGATATGAATTTAATAACGATTACAAGAAAATAATTGAAGATGCAGGACTTGTTATAAGTGGCAAATCCCCAGACGGACTTTTGTGCGAAATGATTGAATATCCTAAAAACGACTGGTTTGTCGCATGTCAATTCCACCCTGAATTTAAATCAAGACCAAATGAAGCACATCCGCTGTTTTTAGGTCTTATAAAAGCGGCAATCAAAAATATTAAATAGGCTCGGCAATACGCGCAAAGCCTTCAACGCAAACATCTAAGTTTGAAAAAATCACCCTTGCAACATTAGGTGACGGGTATACAATTCTTGCATAAATTATAGAATTTTCTTCCCAATTATCCTTTGTATCAATAGCCTTTAGAGCGCCATATATATTTGCGCCCTGCACAAAACTTATTGTTTTTGAATTATCAACATCCGAATAAACGATTTGATAATGACCTTTTGGAATAACCTTTCCGTATGAATCAATAATATCGCTTGAGAGTACAACATTTGGTTTTGAATTATTAATTTCCTTTGCGCTCATCCCCATCTCGCCTGAGCCATCTGACTTAAAATTCTGGAGAGCAGGGTCATTTTCAGGATTATTACGATTTAAAAAATCTCTAAACTTTTGTATCAAGCCTCTGTTACGTTTTTGTTTTTGCGCCAAAGCTTCATCAAATTGCTCCTGAGTAACTGCTTTTCTACCTGAAAAGGAAGGGGAGTCGATTAAATTCATATCCATATCAATAATATCGTCCTCAGCACAAGCAAAAGGGGATAAAACTAATATTGCAAACAATGTTGTTAAAAACTTCTTCATATTAATATGATAATAAATATTTTTTATATGTAAAGGAAATTTACAAAAATTTGAATTTGAGTTAAAAAATGTATAATTATATATTATGAACGTTAATCTGCTTTTAATTTGTGCACTAATAATTTTTGCATTTATAATACTTAGAATTTATTTTTTATTTCTGTTAAATACTGAGGAAAAAGAGCCTGAAGAATTAACTGTTGATGATGTACTAAACAGAGCACAGCAACTGTACAATAATGGTTTGCATCTTGAGTTGCAAAGATTTTTAAAAAATGAGCTGGCAAAAAAATTTAACAGTCTTGAACTAAGAAAATTACTTATACGCTCATACATAGAAACAGGTAACACAAAATTTGCCGCTATGCACCTTGAAGTAGTCTTAAAAATTAATCCAAATGATATGGAAGCAAAAGAGGAGCTTGCAAAAATATACCTTGATGACGGCAATAAACGAAAAGCATTAAATGTATATGAAGACATATATAAAAATAATCCGACCGATATTGTCGCAATTAAAAGCTTGGCACAGTTGTACAGAGACATATCAAATCCCGAAAAAGCAATAAAAATGTACTCATTATTGCTTGAGGCAGAAGATGATACTCAGGAAATTGCAAAAATTAAACACACCATTGCACAACTATATTTAGTGGGCGGTTTTATTGATGATGCCATTAAAACATACGAGGAAATTGAACAAATTACACCCGAAGACGCTGATGTCGTTAATATAATTGCAGAGCTTGCTTATAAAAAAAATGACTGGACTAAATGTCTTGAATGCTACGAAAAACTTGGTACCGCTAAAGGTGAAAATATCGAGTTATTAGAAAAAATTGCCCTTATGCACTTTAACTTAAAACAATGGGAAGAAGCGCTTATTGCATATAGAAAGCTTATTGACTTAGAGGGCTCTCAAAGCACTAATTATCTGCACTATCAAAACAGATACTGTGAAATACTTATCCACAAGGGACAAGCCCAAGAAGCCATTGAAATTCTTACCAATTTAATAGCAGATTTTCCAAACGAAGATTCACTTGCATATACCTTGGCTCAGGCATATGTCAGCTTAGGCGAGTACGAAAAAGCAGTCGAGATGTACGAAAACCTTATAAACAACTTGCCACCTGAACAAACGGAAATTCTAAGGAATTATATCTCACGAATAATCTCAACCTGGGCTATGGATTTATTCACTCAAGGCGAATATAACAAAGCATTCGACAAGTTTATGGAAGGTTTAAAATATAACGAGGATAACTCAGAAATATATTATAAACTTGGCAGGTGCAACTGCGAAATTAAAAGCTATCAGGACGCAATAGGCCACTTTAAGCGTGCAATTTCAATAGCCCCGCAAGAATCTAAGTATTATTTTGGATTAGGTTATGCTTATGATGAAATAGGGGACATAAAGAACTCAAAAACCGCATTTTATGATGCAATAAGCATAAACCCGCTTGATATAAAATCAAGAAAGGCATACGCAATAGCCCTTACAAAGGAGCTTGAATATGCAAATGCAATAGAACAATTTTTGGAAATCCTTAAATCAACTCCCGATGATGCCGATACGATGTATAATTTGGCTTTAGCATACGAACTAACCGGTGACAAAGATTCTGCAATAAAATACTATAAAAATGCATTAAACATTCAACCTGATCATCAGGAAGCAAAACATAACCTTGAGTTACTAAACAGTGAACTGGCGCAGCAGTTTTAGTTATTTCTTTAATTTGGATATATTTTCCTGAATAACACTTTTGGCAACACAAAATGCATTTTTAAAAGTGTTACCCAAACTGCTAAGGGCACCTGAAGCCTTTTGGGTTGCAATATTTGCAACATTTGCAACATTCTGTGGAAGTTTGATTTTGCCTTTAAAAGCCAAATAACCCAAAAATGCAAAACCTACAACACTAGCAAGTACAGCTGTAACAGTAGGTAGAGGGTTCTTTTTGACTTTTGGCGCACTTGCTTTGCCTGAAACAAAACAGTCGCTTGCATTAAAAGTAGCGGGTATATTTAAACGCTGATGCAGTGTTGAAGGGGTATCGGTAATATAAGCGGTTGCGTCAAATCCAAGAACCTGAGCGGATGTCATATCTAAACTTGTAGGTAAAACCTGTTGCATAATAACTCCAAAAATACACACATATTTATAAAAAATTTTTTTGTAAAAAAATTGCCAAAAAGTTTAATTTTTTGATATAAAATACATATGAAAAGTTTTATACAAAGCGAAAAAACGCCGCTTATAGTTATATCTGCCATATATCTAATAACCTTTATTATAACTTATGCTTGCTATGGAGACTTGTTTATTGACTGTGGCAGAGAAGCTTATATTCCACATGCGATTTTACAAAATAAGCTTTTATACAAGGACATATTCTGCATATACGGCCCTTTTCCATACCTTTTTGAAGCTTTTTTCTATAAAATATTCGGCTCAAATTTAAATATAATCTACTTTACGGGTTTTATTCTCGGTGGACTATATACTATGGGCACTTATATAATATCAAGGACATTTTTATCAAAAGCCCTAAGCGCATTGATTTGCATATTAATAATCTTTAGTACTATATTTGATCCCACATTATTTAACTTTATATTACCTTATTCACTTGCAATAGTCTTTGCAGCTACTTGTGCCATTTGGATACTTGTATTCCTGATAAAATATGTAAAAACAAAAAACGGTATATTTCTTAATTACTGTGCAATTTTATGGGGTACAATTTGTGTAAGTAAAATAGATTTTATTCCGACAATAATCATAATTGCGGCTATTTTTTTAATAGTCGAAGAAAACAAAAAGCAAAAATTGATAGATTTTATTAAATACAGTTTAATAATACCCGCAATTACGTATTTAATATTATTCACACAAGGCGTAGCAATAACTGATATTATAAAAAACTCGCACTATGTTTCACAAATGATGAACACAGATGCATTTTACTTTTTCTACAGCAATACATCGATAGTATTTTTTAAATGGGCAGTATTTATAGATAACCTAAAAAATTTATTACTAACCGCAACAATATCACTTATTTATTTTTCTGTAATGTTATTTGCACTGCGCAGAAGAAATAGATATTTAAAATACGGACTTGCGATATTTATTTTTATATTTTGTCTTTTTATATTCATGCTGCAACAGACAATGCTGCAAATGCTTTTTACAACACTACCATATATATGCACAATAATTTTTGTGATTTATGTAATAAAATATAAAAAAGCAAAAGAATACAAAAGAACATCTAATCTGATAACACTTACGCTATATTCATATGCAATAATCTGCTCATTAAAAAGTTATCACGCATTGTTATTAAGTTTTTATGGAACATATTGTTTTGCATTTCTTTTAATAGCAACGGTTGTATACATAAATGAATTACTTAAAAATAACGCGATATTTAACACAAAAAAACAATATGAAACAGTATTATGTGCTTATCTGCTTATATTTTCACTACTATTTGCACAACAACTGGCGCTGCACACTTTCAGGGATAATTTAACAATAAAAACAAAATATGGAAAAATAAAATCAAATGTTGAAATTGCACAACCCTTTAGTGAAACACTGAAATACATAAATAACCACACATCTGCTCAAGATACCCTCTTGGTGATGCCCGAGAGCATTATGCTTAACTTTTTATCAGGCAGAAAATCCCAATTTTATCAAACAAGCTTTATACCGCTGGACTTTGAAACATTTAAAGAGGATAATATAATCAATGAAATTGCATACAAAAAACCAAAATATATAGTTATTACAAACAGAAAAACAAACGAGTACGGCAAAGCATACATATGTCGAGACTATGGCGTTAAAACCTGCAAATATGTTGTAAATAATTATTCGCTTGAAGCAGCTTTTGGTGAAAAGTTTAGAATGTATATATTTAAATATAAAGAGCCGGAAAATGAAGAAAAATAACCTAATTGGAATAATACAGCACGGTTGTGCAAAAAACTTGGTTGATACAGAACTAATGCTTGGCATACTTGAAAAAGCAGGATACAAAACCACACTCGATGTAGAAAATCCTAAGGTTAAAACAGTTATAATTAATACTTGCTCCTTTATATCCGACGCCGAAAAAGAAAGTATTGAAAGTATTTTCAATATGATTAATGCCGGCAAAAAAATTGTAATTACAGGCTGTTTACCCCAAAAACACAAATTAGAATTAAAAAAATTATTACCAGAAGCATCAGGGTTTATAGGTACATGTGACTTTAAAAATATAGTTGCTGCACTCGAAAATGACCAATACTATAACGTTAGCGAAAATCCACAATATATATATCCTGAAGACGTTGAACGTGCGCAAATTACGGTAGGAAGTTCTTCATACATAAAAATTGCCGACGGTTGTAATTATTCATGTGGTTATTGCATAATACCAAAATTAAGAGGTAAATATAAGTCAAGAAAAATCGAAGACATAGTAAAAGAAGCAGAAAAACTTGCAGACAAAGGGGTTTGCGAAATTGTACTTATTGCGCAAGACACAACAAGTTACGGAATTGATTTATACAAAAAACCTTCATTAGACATACTTTTGGAAAAATTGAACAAAATTGAAAATATCAACTGGATTAGAGTACTATATGCTTATCCCACAAATTTTACACAAGAGCTTATTAATGCCTATAAAAATCTTGACAAAGTTGTTAAATACATTGATATACCATTACAACACTCGCACCCTGAAGTTCTAAAAAGAATGAGAAGACCAGTAATAAATCAAGAAGAATTAGTTAATAAATTAAGAAACGAAATACCTGATGTTGCAATTAGAACAACATTCATTGTAGGCTACCCCGGTGAAACACAAGAAGAATTTGAACATCTGTATAATTTTGTAAAAAAAATGAAATTTGAAAGATTGGGAGTATTTGAATACTCAAGAGAAAAAAACACATATTCTTATTCACTAAAACCACAAATACCCGCAAGAATAAAGCACAGCAGAAAAAACAAAATTTTGAAACTGCAAAAAGAAATTTCAAAGAAAAATAATTTAAACTTTATTTCTAAACAAATTCAATGTATAATTGAAGAAGTTCACACTGACGGCATGATTGTCGCAAGAAGTTATGCGGACGCTCCTGAAGTTGATGGACTGGTTTACATCAAAACTAATGAATACCTGTCCCCGGGACAAATAATAAAAGCCAAAATTACCGGCGCAGACAGTTACGATTTAGTTGCGAGCTATGAGATGTCTGGAGTTAAAAATGAGTAGCCAAAAAAGCAAAACAAATGCTGATGAACCAGTATTGTCTATCGGCAAAGTTGCAACAGCACTAAATGTGCATCAACGAACGTTAAGAATATACGATGAGCAAAATCTGCTTGTAGCAAGACGTTCAAAACAAAACAGGCGCCTTTATTCACTAAACGATGTTGAAAAAGGCAAATTAATCCAATTTCTGACAAGAAATTTGGCAATTAACCTTGCAGGAGTCAGAATAATACTAAAGCTGTTAGAAGTAGGCAAGGTTAAGCCCGACCTGTATATACAATACATTAAAGATGTAGCGAAATCAGCAAAAATTGATAATAAGATACAACAATACAACGTCGAAAGATTGTCCAAACGCGGTAAAAAAACAAACAAAGCTGTTAAAATCTAGCCATTTTGTTTTTTAATTTGCAAATATGTTTGGGCGGCTTTATATGAGCTTCGGGCAAGAGGCGCAAAAAGTGGGTATTTGATACCTGCCTGCCTTGCCAAGTTTTCAAGCTGCAAAAACTCATCAGGCGTATAATATTTTGCAACCGGCAAATGTTTTTTTGACGGCGCAATATATTGCCCGAGTGTCAAAATATCAACACCGGCTTTTTGAACATCACAAAACGCATTATACAGCTCATCTTGTGTCTCTCCAAGACCAACCATTAATCCTGTTTTTGTAATAATATCGTCAGATTCGTCTTTAATATACTTTAAAACAGCAATAGAGGTATCATAATCAGCCATTTGTCGGGCTTTAGGGTATAAGCGCTTAACAGTTTCGATATTATGATTAAAAACATCTGGCTTATATTTGATAATCATATTTAGAGACTCATAAGAACCGCAAAAATCAGGCGTTAAAATCTCGATTTTGACATCGGGTGTATTTTTTCTAATTTGAAAAATCGTCTTACAAAAGTGGTTGGCGCCGTAATCATCTAAGTCATCGCGAGTAACGGAAGTAATAACGGCATATTTTAAACCCAAATCTTTAATTGCAAGAGCAACATTTTTGGGTTCATTTTCGTCGAGTTTTTTGGTGGTACACTGCTCAATATTGCAAAAAGCGCAATTTCTCGTACATGTTTCTCCCATAATTAAAAAAGTTGCAGTTAAATTAGAATAACACTCGCACTTATTTGGGCACCTAGCACCATCACAAACTGTATTCAGATTATATTGTTTTAAAATTTCACGCACTTTTTTGTTTTGAGAGTTATCAAGTGAAGCTATAGGGCGTCTTAAATAATCAGGCAAAGCAACTCTAGTCATTGTTTATAGCCTCCCAAATTCCCTCAGAATATGTTGGGTGTGGAAAAATAACGTCTTTAAGCTCATTAATATTCATATTTGCCTTCATGGCAATCGCAATTTCGCTAATAAGAGCCGAGGCCTCTTTAGAAACAATATGAGCACCCTCAATAAAACCATTTTTTGTAATTATTTTTATAAACCCGTCGATTTCGTCATCACACCATGACTTAGGTAAAAAAGAAATCGGTAATTTAAAAATTTTATAATCCTGCAAATTTTTAATGTCTTGCTCATTAATACCAATAGACGCTATTTCAGGCGTTCCATATATAACAGAAGGGATGTGCGAAATTTGATATTTTGCATTATCAAACAAAGTTTTAAACAGGGCGCGAGCTTGGTGTGAAGCTGCATGAGCAAGCATTTTAGAACCGGATGCGTCGCCTACGACAAAAAGATTGGGAACATTTGTTTTGCATTCAGGAAAAATCTCTAGCTGAAAATTATCCAAAAAGGCCGGCAAAGCAGGTTTTCTACCGATAGCACAAAGAATTTTATCACACTGTATATTTTCACCGTTACTTAAGGTAGCACAACCGTTATCATGTGAAACTACATAAGAATTTTTATAAAAATTGATTTTTGACATTTTAAAAATACGCTCAATTCTTGCACTTACCTCTATATCACACGCAGGAGCAGCATGTGGAGCTTTTTCAACTACGCAGACATTGCTGCCTAATGTTTTTAAAATTCGTGCCCACTCAACACCAATAGCACCAGAGCCCATTATTAAAATATTTTTTGGCAGATTGTCTAATTTTAATAAGTCATCCGAGCTCAAAAGAACATCGCAATCGCAAGGAAACTTTGGAAATATTGGTGTTGAACCTGTAGCGACAATAATTTTATCTGCAGTATATTGATTATCTTGAGAGACAATAATTGGCTTATTATTTTCAATTTTAAGCGAAATATCAGAAAAAATTATCCGCAGTCCTTTTGATAAAAGGTCTTTTTCAACAGCACCTGATAACTTGCTTACAATTTTATCTCTCTTGTCGCATATATCCTTGTATGAAAAAGAGGAGGAACAGTCAATGGCATATTTTTTTGAATTACACATTTTTGAAAAAACTTCCGCACAGCTAATCATTGTTTTTGTGGGAATACAACCTACATTTAAACAAGTTCCGCCGAGGGAAGATTTTTCAAAAGCTATAGTTTTTAAACCCCTTTTAAGAGACTCTTTTGCAAATTCAATACCTGCAGGGCCAAGTCCTATAATTGCAACGTCATACATCATAAGGGAATTTTAACACAAAATAGGTAAAGAATTAATTAGTTTTTTGTTTGTTAATCATATCTTGAATTTTGTCAATAATTTCTTCGCCTTTTTTCTGTACTTCATCAACAACAGATTCAGCCTTTTGTTGAATTTCTTTAGCAGCATCAGAAACTTTGCCATAAGCTTCTTTTGTGCTTGCACTAATCATTTCACGAGTTTCTTCACCTGATTGCGGTGCCAATAGAACACCTATAACAGCGCCAACAACGCCGCCTACGATAAAACCTGCTACAAATTTACCTGTTGACATAGTTATTCCTTTCTTTATTTTTTATTAAACAAGTTTAGACCAAAATTGATACCTTTTAAAAGACCGTTCATAAGTCCTTTCATCTTGCATCCAACAAGGCTTGAAGCTCCTATAACGTTTTTTAGAGTACTTTGCAAACCCGAGAATTGCGTATCTGCACTGTTAGCAATAGAATTAATCGACTGTGCAGCTTCCCGAAGTTCTTTTAATGTAGGCTGGACTTCACTTTGGACACTCTGTGCAATAGAGTCGACATTTTTTGAAAGCAAAGTCAAATTCATAATAAGCTTTGCAAGTAAAATACCTAACACAAGTACTACCAAAGTTGTTACAACAAGTAGAACAACAAGGGACACGCTTACAGGATTCATTAAAATAAGCCTTTCTTATATTTCATATACATCTATTTCACAATTTTTGGCATGCGCCAATTTTTGTGCTTTTAAATTATCATTAAATTTTTTATACGTATCTTCTATTTTTTCCTTAGAAGTCTTAATCATTTCCATGGCTTGCTTTTTTGCGCTTGTGATTTCAGGAGAATATTTTTGCATTAAGTCCTCATACGTATCTTTTAGCTCACGCCTTGATTCTTCGCCGGATTTTGGGGCAAATAAAATGCCAGCCGCAATACCACCGATTACACCTGCTAAAATACCGATTGCAAAACCTATTGAGTTGTCTTTTTTGCACATATTTAAACTCCTTAACTAAGAATAGCTAAATTATAACATTTTTTAATAAAGGTTAAAACCCCTTTAAAAGAATTATTTAAAAAAATATATAAATTTTAATCATTATGCTAAAGTACAACTAAAAGAAAAATCAGCTTGCCAAAATAAATTTTATTGATATAATAAAAAATGTTGAAAGACGCATTCCTTTATAACTTACTCTGAGTAAGTTTTTAGCGAATGACAATTTAATAATTAACTGAAATATTCCTCAGTAGCTTCGTGCGAAAGCACTGCCGGATGGCAATAGGAGCAAGCGGAGCCATTGAGCGAATGACAATTTAATAATTAACTGAAATATTCCTCAGTAGCTCAATGGCGGAGCAACCGGCTGTTAACCGGTAGGCTGTTGGTTCGAGTCCAACCTGAGGAGTTTTTTCGTTTATTTTGGGCTGAATCAGGTTCAAGCCCCTTTTTAATGCCTAATT
>CALUYC010000122.1 GCA_944324895.1 Candidatus Gastranaerophilales bacterium | reverse complement strand
CAGCATTTATGGGAAAAGACTTTTACAACAAAGCAATATCCAAAGGAAATGATGAGAAAATAGCTAAAAAAGAAGAAAGAAAAAAGCAAAAACAAGAAATAATAGAAAACTTAATTGAGGCATTCTCTCAATATGCCATGCTTGCGTCATTTTCTAAATTTACAAATTCAAAAATTTGGGCAGCACCGGTGCTTGGAGCTGTAATAGGTCTTGTTGCAAGAATTCTGTCAAGGTTTATGTCTCACACGCCTCTTACAAGGTTGGAAGAAATGAAAAAACCTGATATTCCTAATTTAGAAAGCTTTATAGAAGAAATAAAAGAAGACAAAGCAAATCAAAAAGAAGAAAAATCGCAAGTACAAAACAAAAAACCTTTATTAAGCTTGAAAAATGTACTACTCGCACTTGGAGCAAGTATAGCAATAGGATTTGGCTTAAAATTCGGCAAAATGCAGCTTGCAAAAACAAATATAGGAAAAGAACTCTTTGAAACGGTAGGCAAGTACAAAAATAAACTTGAAGGCAAATTAAGCGAAAAAATATACGCAACACAAGATGAAATGAATGAACTTATAGAAATATTAAAAGCAAATGGTGAAGAAGCTTTTAGTAAACAATTAAGAACGCAATCGCAGGATATTTTAAATAGAAAACACAAATATTTTATAGGTATAGAAGACAAGACAACAAAACTGTTTGGCAAAATAGAAGTTAAAAACAGACAACTGCTTGAACTACCCTTGTTACCGTTTAAAATGCTTTTAAGAGTAGTGTCTTACCCATACTTAATGGCAAATAAACTATATACAGCATTAAGAAAAACAAACTCTCAAGACATTAAAAATGTAAAGCAGAAATTTCCGGATATAAAAAATCTTTACTTACAATACAAAGATTTCAAAGCAAAATATCCAAATTTTGATGAGCTAAATCAAAAATTCGGTGAATATATTAAAAATCACAGATTAATGTCATTAGATACAAAATCAACATCAAAAATTGAAAACGCTAAAGTTGGCGTTATGGCACAAGTATTTGGAACAATGACAGGCATGTATTTTAATATGACAGATGAATATAACAATACAATCAGAAGCGGCGGCACAAAAGATGAAGCGTCTAAAGATGCGCGCTTAAGAGGCTTAAACAAATTCTTTAGAATGAGTGTACAGGCAGTTATATCATCATACTTAAATACAACATTCAAGATACAGTACGCTACAAGCATATTCTATGCACAAATTATCAACTTTATCAGCACAATACTAACAGACACTGCATCAAGACAACTAACAGGCATGCCGGTACAAAGAATAAATACACCCGAAGAATACAAAGAATACCAAAAAAATCACAAAGAAGGACCGATGGCTTGGTATTACAATATGATTGATAAACTGGCAAGTTAGAAAATGGGCCCGGTGGGACTCGAACCCACGACCAAAAGATTAAGAGTCTCCTGCGCTACCAACTGCGCTACGAGCCCATGCAAAGCTAAGTATAACACAAATTAAAAAAATAAACATTTTTTATAACATATTCTAACTCCTTGAGATTTATACGCTAATGTATTACAATTTGCGTATTATACAAGGAGTTTTAAGAATATGGCTACAATTTCTGTTGTTATAAATACGCTAAATGCACAAAGGCTTTTAGACGATGTATTGGAAAGTGTGAAAGAGGCAGATGAAATTATCATCTGCGATATGCACTCGGAAGATGAAACCATAGAAATAGCAAAAAGACACAAATGTAAAATCTTTTATCATGAAAGAACAGGAATTGTAGAACTTGCGCGCAACTGGGCAATGGAGCAAGCAAGTGGAGATTGGATTTTAGTCCTTGATGCGGATGAAATAGTTACTCCTGAGCTTTGGAAATATTTAAAAGAATATGCTGAAAAGCCCAAAAAAAACCGCTATGCCTGTTACATACCTCGTGAAACGTATCTGTTGGGCAAGCATGTTCACTCTTGGCGCCAATCAGGCATAAAAAGATTTTGGAAAAGAGGCAACTGCTATTATACAAATGAAATTCACAAAATGCCAATTACGCGCGAAGGAAAAGACTTTTGGATAAACAAAAACGGTAAACTTGAAAATGTAGCTCTCATTCATTATCATATACCTTCACTTAATCATTTTGGAGTAAGGCTAAATAATTACACAGATTTTGAACTGAAAAGATTTTTAATGAAAAACAAAAGATTCAAACTTTCAAAACTGCTATTGCGCCCTCCATACGAATTTTTTAAATTATATATCCTAAAAGGCGGCTACAGGGACGGTATTCATGGATTTATATTTGCTGTAATTATGGCATATTACAAGTTTTTGCAATGGGCAAAACTTTATGAATATGAGTTTGTTCAAAAAAATAGAGATTTAAAATACTAAGAGGTAAAAATGATTTTTGACAATATTGAAAACGCAGCCCAATACTTTGGCTTGGGCGAAAAAATTAAAAAAGGTTTTGAATTTATTTTAAATAACGATTTAAAGTCAATGCCCTGCGGCAGGCATGAAATTTCAAAAGACATATATGCCAATATACAAGAACTTGAAACAAAGCTCCCGCATATGGCAAAGTTTGAAGCACACAGGCAATACATAGACATTCAATATGTAATTTCAGGTAACGAAAGAATGGATTTTTCGCTTATCGACAATTTTGTTGAAGATATACCCTATGACAAAGAAAAAGATGTTGAATTTTTGCAACTTAAAGAAGATGCGCTGTGCCCTAATGTTGTTAACGTAAGAAGCGGTGACTTTGCAATATTTTTCCCACAAGACGTACATGCTCCCATGCTAAGTTGTAATGACGGTTGCGAAAAAATTAAAAAAGTAATTGTTAAAATTAAAGCAAATTAAGTTCACACATGTCTTTAAAATCACAATATTCACAGGCCTTCTTATCAAAAGTAGGCTCAAAATTTTGCTTTTCAATATTTAAATAAACTTCTTTTATTTTGTTTTCAATAACTTCATTGTCGTCTTCAGACATTTGGCAAGTATAATTCTTATCGCATTGTTCAACAAACACAAGCTGTGCAGAACTTACTTTTTTGTCAAATTTCTTTTCCGCAAGGTATTTGTAAAATCTAAGCTGATTTAAATATCTTTCATAAGCTCCGCCATCTTTTATTTCATATGGGCTTTTTGCGCTTCCTGTTTTATAATCTTTTATTAAAAAAGTTCCGTCCTCAAGCAACTCAATCCTATCAATCTTCCCGTTAACAGGAATTTGTGTGCCGACTTTTGTTTCTATATTCAACTCCGTACTAAAAATATTTGAAATTGGTGTTAAAATCAGCTGATTATAGAAATTCCTTAAATTTTCTTCGCCTTTTTGAATATAATTTTTTCTGATGCTTCTATCTGTAAAAGGAGAGCGAGCACACAAGTTTTTAAAGTCGTCAATAAGCTCCTCTACACCTTCATAAAAGCCCTGAGTCTTTGATTTTTTGGAAAAATTCTCTATGGTTTTGTGCACAATATTACCGTAATTCAAAACATCATTTACACCATTTAGAGAACCTAATCTTAATACATACGAGTATAAAAACTGTCTTGGGCAGCTTAAATAAGCATTCATCATGCTTGCGCTTATTGAAAGAGATTCAAAAGAAGAGCGTATGAAATTTTGAAAATCTTCCCTGTAGTTATGCTCATATCTTATTGATTTTATAAGTTCATTTACATAATTATCTTTTGTATAGGTAATTTCTTCTTTGTCTAAAAACTCTGGGCTAATTGCAGTTATAAATTTGCTCATTCGTCTTTCTTTGCCACTGATTGTTTTTGGGAAACTCAAGTATAATTTATGTTTGGCCCTTGTAATCCCAACAAAAAGCAGCTTTATATTCTCTGACACTTTTAGGGCTTTTTTTGTTTCTTCATCTATTACTTTTTCAATGGGAACCTTTGGTGTTATATTATCCTGATTAAAACGTTCCCATTTATATTCATCAAGTGTAGGTATAAAAACATAAGAAAACTCACGCCCTTTAGAAGAATGAATTGTTACCAGCTGAATCGCATTTTTATCAACAGGAGATTTTGAAGTCAAAATTGGCGTATTATTATCAAGCGCATCATCTAAATAGTTTGTAAAATCTTCAAGTGTAGCGCTCCTTTGTGAATTATAAAAATTGTGAGCTTCCTCGACAAGTTTTTTTAGTGCAGCAATATTTTCTTCAATATTTAACGGATAGTTTATAAAATAATTTAAAAGCCCTGTTTTATTTACACATTCAAGTACAAGCTGATACAAATTTAGTGACCCTTTTGCTGCACTTAAATATTCAAAATCCGAGATAAATTTATCAATTTTTCCCTTGTCATGCCAGTCTTTACCTTTCATATCATAAATATCAGATATAAAATCACGATTTTTATGCAGGTATGACTTGGCAAGAATATCATTATAGTCGTTAATATTTATGCAAAAAGGTTCAGAAAGTAATAACGGGAAAATTTTATCAGCATTTAATGACGGATTTACAAGCATTTTAAGGTAGAAAATTGCAAGGATGGAAGATTTTATTGAAAAAATACTTTTACCTTCTTTTAGTTCATAAGGAATGTTTCGCCCTTTTAAAATTTCGCAAAATTCCTCAAGCTCACCGTTTGATTTTGTTAAAATCGCAATTTCATTCAATTTTGGAGAGTCTTTTTTAATAATATCCTCAATACAATCAGCTATTGCGCTATATTCTTGAGTTATATCTTCATATATTCTTAAAATAGGTTTTGTATTTTTATCAGAAAGCGATGTATTTTTTGCAATGAGATGTTTTTTAACACCGTAGTGCTTGAATTTAGGATTATTTTCAAGCCTGTTAGGATCTTGCAATGCTACTTGTTCGCTTAAGTCTAAAATTGATTGTGTAGAGCGCATATTTTCTTCAAGGCAAATTACTTTTGTGTTGGGATATTTTTCAAGATATTGCTCAATATTATCAATTTGAGCACCTTGGAATCCATATATAATTTGGTCATCATCGCCTACCACAAAAATATTTTTCTTTTTATTTGCATCAACCAAACTAAAAACTATGGTATTTTGAGCCTTGTTTGTATCTTGATATTCATCCACCAAAATATAGTCGTAACTGTTTGCAATTTTGTCTAAAAAACTTGCAGACTCTTTAAATTTATTCAAAACCAAAATAATCATATCGTTAAAATCGATATAGTTATTTTCACGCATTTTTTGATTGTACATCTCGTAAAATTCGTATGCTTCGCGCGCTTGGTTAATCTTTTTCTCAAGGTCATCCAAGTAGTTTAAATCTTTTTTTGTAATTTTTTTACCCTGAGCACTGTCTTGTTTGATTTTTTCTTTAATCTGCGCAAGACCTTTACCCCATTGGATATGATGTTCGAGGTTAAAAAAATACTCATCTTTAGATAGCAGGTTTTTCTTTATTTCGTCTATTCTGTATAAAATAGAACCGGCATGGAAAAACTTATCTCCTGACTGGGTTTTAAAATACTTTGTATCTTTTTCGTCAATACAGGTGCGAATAAGATTTCTTTTTGCAGTGTCATTAATAATCTGAAATGCAGAATATTCTTCAAAATATTCAGGGTTATTTTGAATTATCTCCCAACAAAAACTGTGATATGTATACACATTAACACTAGACGCAATTTGACCAACTTTACTTAAAAGTCTGTTTTTCATCTCAGAAGCTGCAGCCTCAGAAAATGTTAAGCATAATATCTTTGCAGGCTCAATACCGCACTCAAGCATATGTTTAATGCGCTCAATTACAGTAAAAGTTTTCCCTGTGCCAGGGCCTGCCAAGACCATAACAGAACCCAGGAGCGTATCGATACACTCCTGCTGTTTTATATTCGGTTTGACATCTTTACTTAGCTTATCTGCCATCTAAACTATAAACCTAAAGATTTTGCTTCATTGTTTCTGTTTTCGCGACTTGTGTTCACTGTATTTATAACATTTGTATTTTTAATTGCATCATTTGCCTGAGGAATAATTTCTTTAAAATCAACAGTATTGTAAGCATAGATTGCAAGCGCGATAAGTATTGCAAGTAAAATAAATTTTCTCATGTTCAATCTCCAATAAAACTATAAAAGTATTTTATAATTTTATTTTGATTATGTAAATATAAATAAAGGACACTCTTTTGAGTGTCCTTTATGGAGCGGGACTATCCGAGTACTACGAGGATGCGTGCGTATGCACAATTAGTCTCGAGCCTCGTCTTAGTATTAATTTAGGAAATAT
>CALUYC010000121.1 GCA_944324895.1 Candidatus Gastranaerophilales bacterium | reverse complement strand
AATAGCGAAAAAGTACCTGAAAAGTCTGTCGGAAAGTCTGCGAAAGTAAGTTTTGAAGACAGATACCAAGGTGCCGATATAAAACCTCAAAATCAAACACAAAAAAGTGATCTTGAAAAAGAAATAGATGAGCTTAAGCAAAAACAAGATGCCAATGTTACTTCAATGACTTCACTTAAGGAGCAAATTGAAAATCTTAAAAATATGATTGAAAGAGCAACCGACGAAGCAAAAAGCAAAATGGAAGACATCGAAGAAGAACAAAAGAAAAAAGCTGAAGATATAGTTAATCAACAGCTAAAAAAATTCAGAGACTCCGATGGTGTAATGTCTCAAGATGAGTTTAACGCAAGTGTTAAAACCGCTCTTTCTTCAATTAATCCTTCAATAAGTGACGCTCTAAGCTCTTTGATGTCAGCGCAAAATCATATGGCTCTTATGTCTAATTTAGTTAGTCAACTCGGCAAAAAAATCGAAATTGACAACGGTTTTTCTTCGCAAATTAATGCAAAACAGCTTCAATTAAAATCTAAAAACTCAGGCAGTGAAGTTGGTTCACTGGAACAAAATGCAAATTATCCTTTTGTGCAATTACTTTCAAGCGAAGATTTACTCGACAGTTCTCCCGCGTCTCAGTTCAAGGAGCTTGTAAGTGAATTTGGACAAAATATGCAACAACAGCTTAATTCCCAAATTGATAGCGCTTATTCTCAAGCAGGTTTCACAAAGGAATCTGTAAAATCTTATAAGGATTTTGCTCAACAATCTGCTGAAGCTGACGGTGCAAAAATTGCCGATGAACTGGAAGCTCGCGAGCAAGAAGAATTAAAAAAAGAAGAAAAAGAAGAATAAAGTTTTCACGCAGGGGCTAAATTATGCCCCTGTGTTTAAATATTCTGTAATAAGCACGCACAGTTGTTGTAATTTTCTTGCGTCTTGGCATTTTGAAGAGAAAAATAAGTGGTATGGCAAGTATGCACATCAAAGCCAAGAGCAAAAATACATCATAAAATGCGCATAGTTTACACTGTAAAAGCATTTGCTTATAAAGATATCCGTTTGCTTTTTTTGCTGCCAAATATGGTGCAAAATATGTTAAAAATTTTGTTTTCATTACGGCAAGCTTATATTGAAAAATGGGATTAGTCTGTGAAAGGTACGCTACAAGATAATTTTGATGAATTTGTGATACTCTTGTAACAAAAGTCGAAACTGCTGATGTTGAAATAGCCGTTACAATATTTTTAAATAACGCATGTAACCCTGCAGCATCTGCCAGTTTTGTTTTGGAAAGGGTTATAAAGGAAAGAGCGCTGACAGGTACAAATGTAACCGCTATACCTATACCAAGAATTATATTCGGCAAAATAATACTCTCAAGTGATGAAGTCGTGTTTAATCTTGAAAATAAAAACACTGATGAAGCCATAATGCATAAGCCTATAATTGTTAAAAGTCTGTTTTCGACTTTATCTGCAATTTTGCCCATGATAAGAAGCCCTATAAAACATGAGATTGCTCTGGGAAATACCGAAACGCCCGCAAAATACGGCGAATATCCTAGCATATTTTGTCCAAACATTGGTATTAATAAAAGCGTTCCATAAAGCATAATATTTATAAATGAGCTGATAAATGTCCCGACCAGAAAGTTTCTGTCCTTGAATACTCGCACATCTACGATAGGTTTTTTTGTTTCCAGTTCCCACACATAAAAAAATACAAAAGATACTATTGAAATTAGCGTTAACCAGTATATCCAGTACGTGTCAAACCAATTAAACTGTTCACCTTTATCTAATACAATTTGCATACAAGCCATTGCAATAATAATGGAAAACAGACCAACATAGTCCATTTTCCGTTTTGGCGCGTTAGCATTTTTTTCATCATTTATGAATAATTTGATTAAGACCAAACTGATTAAACATATGGGGATATTCATTATAAACACCCATTGCCAAGAGTAGTTGTCAGTAAGATATCCGCCAACAAATGGCCCAAATAACGGCGAGAACATAGCTGCAAAGCCAAATAATCCCATAGCTACACCTTTTTTCTCGGGTGGAAAGGTCTCAAGCAATACGGCTTGCGCTAAGGGCAAAAGAGCTCCGCCTGCTGCACCTTGCACAACTCTGCATAAAACAAGCATATGTAAGTCCTTGGATAGCAGGCATAAAATACAGCCTACACAAAATAAGCTGACGCTCCAGTAAGCAACACTTTTTTTGCCTGCCGTATTCATCCACCAACCAAATACAGGTAGCATAATGCCGCCCGAGATAATATAGGCAGTGATAATACTGTTCGCCTCATAAGGAGTTGCACCAAAAAAGCCTGCAATATGTGGTTGACATACATTTGTGGCAGAGGATGCTACCATTGACATAAATGCAGGTAATAAGACCGTAAATGCAATAATGTACGGGTTTACTTTTTTATTTGTTGTTTGCTTAGACATAGTAAAATTATCTTGTGTTATGATGATAACACAAAGAGAAATTATTTATCAAATATTTTTTTAAAATCTTCTTTCAGGTATTTGCGGCAGTATTTTGTGAATACTTGAATTCTTGTCAAAATATCCTGTGATATTATATGCTCAATTTTGCATGCATTTTCATGTGATTCCTCATCTGTTGCACCTAGTACGTATTTAAAAAATTCATACAGGGAGTTGTGCTTTTCTATAATGTTTTTTGCTGCAATTTCACCCTTTTTTGTGATTGATATTGCATCATATCGCCCGTAATTAATCAGTTTTTTATCGCAAAGTTTTTTAAGTGCTTCTGTAGTTGAAGCACGACTAACACTAAGTGCGCGAGAAACATCTATTGCTTTTACAGAATTGTTTTTTTTTATGAACAAATAGATTGTTTCGAGATAGTCTTCAAGGCTTGAACTGAGTTTATCGTCCATTTATTAATTATGGTTGCTAATTATATGTTTGTCAAGCAAACAGGATGGATGCTTATCGCTGTTTCTGTAACCTATTGCCGTTCTGTAACCAGATACCAAATACATAACAGGCAGTAGCGGCTCTATCCATTTAACTCCGGAGAGCACTCCTGCAGTTGCAATGTCGTCGGTATGTAATGCAATATCTAATGCCTCAGGTTTTCTGTATTCGTTTTTGGTTATCTTATTATCTTTTTTACCGCAGAATTTGTCTAATATAGGATTTACAAAATTGTTTCCTATGAAGTTTGCAATACAACTTCCGCCAAGCACGCCTACGGTTAGTATTCCTGCCAGTATAACACCTGTTTTTTTAGCCGGCGTCAGGTTTTTAATTATTCCTGTTTCATTAAGTTTTTCTGCAGTATATAAAAATGTTCCTGCGCCGACATTGCACAGAAATATATTTGCAAAAAACTGATAAATACCTTCTTTTATCTTATTGGTAGTTTTTTCTCTTGTGGCCTCACCCGTAACTTTATCTGCCGCAATTCCGCCTAATATACCACTTGCCACTGGTATGAAACCCATAATCGACAGTTTTGATATTTCTTGCAAAATTTTTGAGCTTGTAATGCTTTCATTATTTCCAAATAATGTTTTTATAAGCTTGTCGGATTTCACTTTGTCTTTAATTTCACTTAACAATTCATCGGTTTCTTTTATGTTAAGCATTTTGTTTTTTGCCTTTTCGAGTATATTTTTGCATTTAGTGCTGATGTTGTCATTTTCTAGAATAAATTCTCCGATAGCCGCTCTTTGTGATTTTAATATGTCGTTTTTTGAGATTGTTTCTATAAGGCTTTCACCGTTAATTTTAATAAATTTTGTACCCAGTAATGTAGCTGCGGTTATTGTACCAAGAATCAACGAATTTTTAATTGCGCGTTTTTTTCTTTCTTCATTAGGTTGGTCAAAAGTGTCCTTTATTCCGTATACTAGAGCTGCACCTGTTAGTATTAAGGGCATCTTTCTGCTTAATGTGTTAGATAACAGCGGTTGATCTAAAAATTTTGCTACTGATGATATTTTCATATAATTTTCCTTGTTAGGCATGTCTAACATATGTTAGGTATGTCTAACAATTTACCTAAAAAATATAAAATTGTCAAGATGTTTATTTAACTTGCGCAGTTAATTGATTTTATGTATTTTAAATTTATGAATCACATTGGCAGAAATTTTTTTAATGCGCATCCGACAAAAGTCGCAAGAAAACTTCTTGGCTCGCTGCTTTGCGTTAGGACGATAGATGGTAAGGTTTTAAAAGGCATTATTGTTGAGACTGAAGCATACAGGCAAGATGAAGAATCTTGTCATGCATGGCGTGGAGTAACTAAGCGCTCCAAGACACTTTTTGCTCAGCCGGGTACATTGTACGTCTATTTTACGTATGGCATGTACCATTGTGTAAATGTTGTCACTGAAGACGAGGGTATTGGCAGTGCCGTATTAATACGTGCGCTGGAACCACTTTTTGATGCACCTCTCAAGTTTGCCGCAGGCCCTGGTAAGTTGTGTCGAGAATTTAATATTACAAAAGAATTTAATGAAATTGATACCTGTAAAAATGACGCACCAGTTTGGTTTGAACATTATAAAAATATTAAAGATGAACAAGTTGTACAAACAACAAGAATTGGCATTAAAAAGGCGCAAGAGCTAGAGTGGCGATTTTACATTAAAAACAATCCTTGTGTGTCTAAAAGATAAATTAAAGATTTGCTGTTTGCTCCAAGTTTTCTACATCAACTTCGCGCAAGAAGTTAATCCAGCATGAATAATATTGCGCAAGAGCATATGTATAGCCCACAATTATTGACCTATAGGACTGTTCAATTACAATAAGCGAAGTCAGATCTGTTTTACCTTCTTCGTAATTTTTTTTAGATGTTCGCATCATTGTTTTTGAGTTTTCAATAAGTGTATCTGTGTAATAATTTAGATTTACTTTTGCATTTATCAGTTTTTCATAGGCACTGCTTAAGTTAGCAAAGGCGTTATTTTGAGCAGCTGCATATTTTAGCTCTGCTTTTTGAATTTCGAGTTTCGCATTTTTTATTTCAGGGGAATAATTGTATAAAATAGGCAAGTTGACTAAACTTGCGCCTGCGTATGCACCGTTTAAGTATTGACTGCCAGACATGCCAATGGGCTGATATAGATAACCTGCTGATATTTCAACATCAGGAACTCTTTGACTTGTAGCTATTTTCAGGTTATTTTTTGCAACTTCAATTTCTTTCTGCGCTATTTTTAAATCGTATCTGTGTTGCTCTGCCAAAGCCAATATATCGCTAAATGACGGTACATCGCTCTTAGGGGAAGGTGTCAGTAGTTTGTCAAAATTTTCATCATCATCAAAGTTTGAAATTACGGAATCATATATGGGGTCTGTATCCATAACACTGTTAAATTGAAAGCGAGCAGCCATAATATTGGTTTTTGCCGTATTCAGTTGCGTCCTAACATGGTTTAGTGATATGCTAGCTTGTATAACATCTGTTTCTGTTGCTTTTCCGATTTTTTGCCTTTGTTTTACAAGAGCGTTTATGTCACTAAGCAATTTTTCTTCTACCTCGAGGGAATCTGCAATCGTTTTTGCGCTTACAAGATTTATATAGGCTTCTCTAACATCCATTTTTAAATCAAAATTTTTGTATCTTGCAGTTTCTTCACTTACTTGATGGCTTGCAATAGCACTTTTCTTTCTGTGTTTTCTTTTGAACAATTCTATCATTTGACTGACGCCGATAGAATGAGGATTCCCTTTGCCTGCATCCCCCATATTCCAATATGTGTCTATACTTGGGTTTTGAAGTCTGTTAGCAGCTTTTATTTCATTTTTTGCAATTTCGACATTTAACCCTTGCGATTCAAGTTCTATACTGTTTTCGATTGCTATATTAATAGCCTCATCAAGTGTAATTTGCTTGATGTCTTCTATTGCAAGCGTGCTTGCAGAAATTGATAATGCTATAAATAAAACCAGTATTAACTTAAATTTCACTTTATACCCAACTGTACAGTTAATAATTCAATCTTACCATTAATATTAAGATATGGCATCTTTTTAATAATTCTGATATTCTTATAATATGAAAAGACATGATTTTTGGTTATTTTTTACAGCATTAATGGCTGCTCTTGGCGGTTTACTATCAGGTTATGATACAGGCGTTATCTCGGGCGCATTGTTATATATT
Source organism: Candidatus Gastranaerophilales bacterium (assembly GCA_944324895.1). GTDB lineage: Bacteria > Cyanobacteriota > Vampirovibrionia > Gastranaerophilales > Gastranaerophilaceae > Galligastranaerophilus. Next base: position 1,621 of record CALUYC010000121.1, on the reverse strand, counting down.
AATCAGACATGGGATTTAAGCGACTTTCAACAGGGCTTTCTTGTTAGTTCGGTTTTAATCGGTGCGCTCTTAGGTGCTGCTTCAAACGGTAAATTGGCAGATATTTTTGGCAGAAAGACAATAATTATCGCAACGGCAATAATGTTCTTTGTTGGTTCAGTGTTTTGTGCTCTTGCTCAAACCCCCATGCAGCTTATACTCGCGCGTATGTTTACAGGTTTTGCTGTTGGTGCGGTAAATTTTGCCGCGCCGTTATATTTATCTGAAGTTTCGCCAAAAGAAAAGCGCGGCATGTTTGTGTCACTGTTTCAGTTAGCAATTACCGCAGGAATACTTTTTTCTTATCTAGTTAACTCGTTCTTTTCACATTTTGAGCATACTTGGAGGCTCATGTTGCTTGCAGGTGTTGCCCCTGCGGCAGTACTTTTTACCGGTATGTTATTCTTAAATGATACGCCTCGTTGGCTTGTATTAAAAAGTCGCGATAATGATGCAAAATCAGCCTTTATAAAAATACAAGGTAATATTGATACAGAATATGAAATTTCTGAAATTAAAAAATCTTTTAACACAGATAAAGGTGGTAAATTTGAATTCAAGAAATGGCTTATAATGCCTTTTGTTGTGGGCATTGGTATTATGTTTGCACAAATTTGTACAGGTGTTAATACAATTATTTATTACGCACCGACAATATTTAAACTTGCAGGATTTGACAGTAATCAAAGCGCAATTTATGCTACAAGTTTAATTGGAATTGTTAACTTTCTAATGACGTTTGTTGCTATTGCTTACAGCGATAAAATAGGACGTAAACCATTGTTATATATTGGTTTAACCGGAGTTATGATAAGCCTTATTATTATGGGCTGTGTCTTTGCGTTTATGCCACAGCTTGGTTCACTTGTAAAATGGTTTGCTGTGGGCAGTTTGTTATTCTACATAGTTTGTTTTGCGTTCAGCTTAGGCCCAATAGGTATGACTTTGATTTCTGAAGTATTTCCTTTGCAGGTTCGAGGCGTCGGTATGAGTATATGCATGGTTTCAAACTTTGTATTTAATTTTATTATAACCTTTAGTTTCCCTGTTATGCTAAAAAATATCGGTGCTGCACATACATTTTGGATTTTTGTATATATATGCATTCTGTGTCTGTTTTTCGTTTACTTTTTTGTACCCGAGACAAAAGGTATTGCACTTGAAAAAATTGAGGAAAACTGGAAAAACGGCGTTAAAGCAAGAGATTTTTAAATATATTCCGTATAAAATTTGTACGCCTTAAATGTGCCCGAAAAGTGGTTGGGCGGAAGCCCTGCTTTTTGCTTAAGTGATGACATAAAAATTTTCTTGTCAGGTAACTGTTCCCATACACTAGGCAAATATACCGCTTTACGACCCAAATCGGATATTATTATACCATCTTTAAAAGGAACGATTTTATTTAGCAAATCTTCTTCATTTATAAATTGTATTTCTCTTGCTTCACTTAAAAGTGAAACTTTAATGTCGAGCAATTCTAATTCATCTTGTGTTACAGGACTGAAACGTGGATCTTTATAGGCACTCATATATGCATTTGATATTAAGTCGTCAATAAGGCTCCTATATCCCTTTATTGTAC
>CALUYC010000120.1 GCA_944324895.1 Candidatus Gastranaerophilales bacterium | reverse complement strand
ACCAATATATTGAAGGTCTTGAGGTTGAATTAGACGCTGTTTCAGACGGTAAAGACATTCTAGTCCCCGGTATATGTGAACACATCGAGCGTGCAGGGGTTCACAGCGGCGATTCTATGAGCATTTATCCTTCAAGAAATATCAGCCGGAAAAATGAGCGCAAGCTTGTTAACTACGCACGTGCAATAGCTAAAAAGCTTAATATAAAAGGCTTGATGAACATTCAGTTTATTATAAAAGACGATGTTGTTTATGTAATTGAAGTTAACCCCAGAGCCTCTCGTACGGTGCCAATTATGTCTAAAGTTACAGGCATTCCTATGGTAAAAATAGCAATTAACGCGGCTCTTGGCAAATCAATTCGCTCTTTTGGCTTTGGCACAGGGCTTTACAGAAAAACAAATCTTGTATGTGTTAAAATGCCTGTGTTCTCGTTCCAAAAGTTAAACAGAATTGACCCTGCACTTGCTCCGGAGATGAAATCAACAGGCGAGGTCTTGGGCGTTGACACAAACTTTAAGCGTGCACTTTTAAAATCATTTATTGCAGCCGGCTATAAGTTTGGCGGTAAAAAGCAAAGGGTGCTTGTGTCTTTAAATGACCATTACAAAAAGCCTGCGCTGAAAATTGTTAAAAGACTTTTCTCGCAAGGATTTTTCATTATGGCAACTTGGGGAACACACAAATTTCTTGAACAAAATGGAGTACCTTCAAAAATGATTGAAAAGTTTATGATTGATAAACTCCAAAAACGTATGAAAAATGGCCGTTTGAGCTTTATAATTAATACTCCGACTTTAGGTAAGAACTCTCAAACAAGCGGTTTCCAAATAAGAACAATCGCTGAAATGTACGGTGTACCTTGCTTTACGTCAATAGATACTGCACGAGCTTATTTAAGAGCATACAGAACATTTGACAAAAAAGTAAATCTTGATGTCAATACTATTACCAACTACCGCAAAAGGAAGTTTTTTGGAATTTTATAAACCGAAAACACAAAAGAAAAAAGGCGCAAAATACAATTTGCGCCTAATTTTTTTCCAAACTATTCTTCAATAATTTGCTGCATTTCAATATCGGGTTTACCCAACACTCTCACTAACTCCAACACCGATGCCTTCATTTGGCACTTTTGCGAAGAATTGTTGAAAAAATCAGTATAAAAACAACCTTCGCAGTTACAACCTCTTTTATAACATTCCATTGCTGTTGTTGTCCATCTTCTCACAGCAACTGCACGCCCAAAATCCCTACTTTTCAGCACGTTTAATCCCCCAATAATCTCTGTCCGCAACAAGCCTTACAACCTCAAAAGGCTTGCCTGTATTGAATTTAATATTATTATAACGCCTGAGAGCGTTTTTACAAGCGAATTTGGTGTAAATATTACGCTTTATTACAAACTTGCAATAGCTTACATGGTGCGTCTTTGGCGCTTCTTACCCTACTGTGTACCGCGTTGTTTCATGCTTTTCATGAACGCATACATGCAAAACCCATGTGTTGAGCATGATTTCATGATTTTAAGTGTAAAAAACAATATTAAGAAGTGTAAACATTTGACATTTTTTAAAAAAATTGTCATGCCAAATTGGCATGCTTTTATTTTTTATTAAAAAAGCGGACAAATTGTCCGCTTTTAAAACTTCCTCCATAAATCCGTAGCCTTAATCCAACAGGGCTTCAAGAATTGCTGCATTTTTAGATGCGAATGAATTTTCTCTGATTTTTGTGCGTTGGATGTAAGTTCTCAATGCCTCACGAATTAATTCGCTGCGAGAACGGTTTTCAGTATCTGCAACTTGATCAATTTCGTCTAAGAATTTTTCGGGCATTGAAATAAGTACTCTAGCCATTTTTTTCTCCTTTTAATATCTTTTTTCTCTAATTCTTTTCTATGGGGTGTTTACTGTATTGTGCTCTTGTACATATATAAAAAATATATCTATCGAAAAATTGACTAAAAAGGATATATTTTTTATATTTTATGTAACAAAACTTAATATAATTCCCAAAAACGTACTAAACACTGTATTTTTTTCTTGTTTCTGTGTCAATTTCAAAAATTTCATCAAGTGTTAGATTATGAATGACATTATGAGCTTCTAGCGCTTTTTCAACAGTTCTTTCAATATCTAAAAAGTGAATTTTGCCTGCCAAAAAGTCGTTTACGGCAACTTCATTCGCTGCATTAAGTACAACAGTTGCGCTTGAGCCTTCTTTGCCTGCGTCATACGCCATTTGTAAGCAGCGAAATTTTTTAAAATCGGGCTTTTCAAATGTCATTGTTTGCCCGTATAAATTAAAACCGTCGGTTTTAATACCTTTTAGACGTTTTGGGTATGTAAGAGCATATTGAATTGGTATGTGCATCGAGGGAAAGCCGACTTGAGCAAGCATTGAACCGTCAACGAACTCTACAAAAGAGTGTACAAGGCTTTGCGGGTGGATGACAACTTTAATGTCGTTGTAGTCCATATTAAATAAATGATGTGCTTCAATAACTTCTAAGCCTTTATTCATAAGGGTTGCACTGTCTATGGTAATTTTTCTGCCCATATGCCATCTTGGATGTTTTAGCGCATCAAGCGCATTTGATTTTTCCATTTCTTCGCGAGTTTTGTTTAAAAAAGGCCCACCGGAGGCTGTTATTAAAAGTTTATAAGCTTCATTATTTTTATCTGCAAGGCATTGAAAAATTGCCGAATGTTCTGAATCCACCGGTAAAATTTTAACATTGTTTTCTTGTGCTTTTTTCATCACAATATCACCTGCCATAACAAGAGTTTCCTTGTTTGCAAGGGCTATGTCGATTTTATTTTCAATCGCCCTAAGTGTAGGTTTTAAGCCAATTTTACCTGATGTTGCAACAAGTATAATATCATTTTTTGTGTCGGAACAAAGTTCCATTAAACCTTCTTGTCCCCAAAATACTTCAATAGAGGGAAATTTTGATTTTATAAACTTAACATCTTCTTCTCTTTGTACGCTCACTTTTTGCGGATGATATTTTTCAATTTGTTTAGCTAAAAGCTGGACATTTTTCCCTGCTGCAAGAGCTAAAACCTCATATTCATTAAGATAGTCCAATACTTCAAGAGCTTGAGTACCTATTGAACCTGTTGAACCTAACAAAGTAATCTTTTTCATAACGTTATTATTATATTAAAAAAAGCGTTTAAAACAAATTTTAATTATTCCCTTTTGCCTCATCTTTTTTAATAAAGTCGCAAAGTTCTTCAAGACGCTTGTCTTCCATAGCATCAATAAGTGTTTGAATGTTATCAAATTTCTTAAGCGCAAAACCTGTTTCTGCCAAAAGTACGCAAGAATTGCACAGGCGATATTTACCATATTGAATAGAGCCTGCCATAGGAGCATTTTTGCCGCAAGCAGAACAGTCAAAATATTCATTTAAAGAATCGGGATTTTCATCGACATCGTCTTTAAACATTTGTTCTACTACAAGTTGCATGTTTGCAACTATTTCTTCCTGATTTGTCATTTTACTTCATTCCTCAGACTTAACGATATTCCTTGCATTATGTTTTGAAAATCCTCATCAGGCAAGCATGACGCGGTTTTAAAAATTCTTGAAATAGGCATAGAATTATCATACCATCTTCTTTTATTTTGTTCTTTGTAAAGTCCTAAAACTCTGTCTAGACCAAGGCTTAGGGGTATTTCATCACGCTCTCTGTTATTTGCCCTAATTACATCTATAACTTTAATAACTTCACGCGCAATTTCGTAATGCGAACGAATTGTAAGCGTTTGCAATACTTCAAGAACTTCCCCTGTCCAAGGTTCGCGGTCGTACCAACGTTTTTTGGTGTAGTTTGTCATAATCTAATCTTAGACTTATTTTTGTTCTTTGGCAACTTTCAAAAGGGCAAGTCTAATCGTCCAAAAATTCACAAAGTACTGAATTAGAAAGCATAACGCCATCTTTTGACAATTTATACCCTTGTAAAGTTTTTTGAATATGTCCGCTTAAAATAAATTTTTTAAGCTGTCGAGCATATTTTTTATCAAAATCTATTGAAAACTTTTTATTAATTTCTTTTATATTTATGCCCTCAAATTTTCTAAAACCCAAGAAAATATGTTCTTCTAAAAGATTAGTTTTATAAAATTCTTTTTCGGCGTAAGGATTTTTTATATATTTTTCAAAATCGGTTTCATTTTCGTAACGCTTATTATCCGTAAAACCTGATGCACCAAGCCCAAAACCCCAATAAGGTTCAATATTCCAATAGGTTAAATTGTGTTTTGATGTATATTTTTTACTTTGTGCAAAGTTTGAAAATTCATAGTGATAATAATCCTTAAAAGTTTCAAGCGCCATTTCATACATATCAGCCTGAACATCATCATTTGGCAAGTCTTTTGGCAGATTTGTATAAAATTCACTGCCTTGTTCGATTTTTAAACCGTAAAGCGAAATATGTGGTGGGGCAAGGTTCTTGGCTTTATCTAAAGTATTTTGCCAAATTTTTAAATTTTGTGTTGGCAGTCCGTACATTAAATCAATGCTGAAATTTTTAAAGCCTGCAAGTCTAATGTTTTCAATGCTTTTTAATGCATCATAGGAATTATGCGCCCTGCCTGCGATTTTTAAAATCCTATCATTAAAAGATTGCACACCAAGGCTTATTCTGTTTATTCCAATGTCATAAAAACCCTTAAGTTTATCTAAATTACAGGTTTTTGGGTTCATCTCGAGTGTAATTTCGCTGTTTTGATTGAAATTTAGACAATCAAGAATTTTTTTTATTTCACAAACATCTAAAATTGAGGGCGTTCCCCCTCCAAAGTAAATTGTTTTTAAGATTTCACCTTTATAAAATTTTTTAATTTCTAAAATTAATTTATCGACATAAACACCTTTGTTTATTGGGTTTATACCTGATAAAAAAGAACAGTATGCACATTTTTTAATACAAAAAGGTATGTGAATATAGACACTTTTGGGCATATTAATATTATAATATAGATAGGGTGATTTTATGATATTTCGCAAAAAACAAAAACATACGCAAATGGAGCTTGAAATTTTAGAGCAACCTGCAATTATTGGGGCGTTTATAGAAAAATACGTCAAAAATTACGTGCTGACTATTGATATGCCTTTAAATATCCAAAGCATAAAAATTGTCGCAAGTGGCTCTTCTTATAACTGCGGGCTTTTGGGTAAGAAGTTTTTTGAAGATATAGCTAAAATCGATACAAAAATTGAATTTTCCGGTGAGTTTGTTTGTAAAAACAAGCAACCTGACAAAGATGCACTATATATTTTTATAAGCCAATCAGGCGAAACATATGACACAACGCTTGCTGCAAAAAAAGTTAAAGAAGCTGGTGCAATGACTTTTGCTATTGTTAACAATGAAAATTCAACTCTTTGGAATTTATGTGATTATAAAATTAACATACACGCAGGCAAAGAAAACTCTATTGCTGCCACAAAGTCATTTAGTGCTTCATTGTGTGCGCTTTACCTGTGCGCGGTAAAAATAGCACAAAATAATTTAAAAGATGTTGTGCCCTATTTAAAAAATATTTTAGATACAAGAAATAAAATTGAAAATGTGCTTGATTTAACCCTGAATCTTAATAAAGCAGCCGAGTTTTTATCTAAATATAGGGCATTTGCAACTATTGGGCAGGGTGCAAATTACGCCCTTGCGCGCGAATGCGCACTTAAGATAAAAGAAACATCTTACATTGACGTTAACGCATATTCAATGGGTGAATTTGTCCATGGACATGTGGCAATTTTGAATAAAATTGATACTTTAATTGAAATTATTACAAGCGATTTTTGTGAATTTGAAATAAAAACACTTAACAAAATTGCGCAGGATTATAAACCAAAAAGTGTTGTTATTACTGATAGTCAGGAAAATTTTGAGGCAAAGATTCCAATTATCATACCTTATTGCGAAGATATGCTTGTAAGGGTTTTAAGCGTTGTTTTTGTAATACAAATGCTTGCACTCAAAATTGCGATAAGATTAAAGCGTGATGTTGATAAACCCCATGGACTAAATAAAGTTGTAAGTTAAAAATCTAAAAGTTCAGATATTGTCATATCAAAAGCTTTGGCAATTTTTACGAGAGTTGTGTATTTTGGTTCAACCAAACCCTTTTCATATTTTGCAAGATTTGAAGGATCAAGGTAATTTTTGTAACAAAAGTTATCTCTTGTGAGATTTCTTGATTTTCTCAGGTCATAAATTCTTTTGCCTAGGCGTTGTATTAATTGTTTATTTTCATCTTGCATGCAATTAATTTTAATGTTATTTTAAATTTAAAAATGGTACAAAACACCAAAAATTAATATACCCAACAGGAGAAATATATATGTCACTTGGTTTTGAAGATGCATGCAGGGAATCTGCCTATGAATTAGAACAGATTGAAAGTATTTGCAATATTGCAATAGGCTCGATTGATAACGATGTATGCGAAGTAAAAATTCAAGATATTGGGATATTGCTTGATATAATAAGTGAAAAAATAAAAATTTTAAAAAATAAATTATATGATTATGCCGAATGTGCATCAAAAATCAAATAAAAATGCCTTATTAGGTTATCCTTATTTAAAACGGTTTTGTTTGCGAAAGTTTATTTCTTAATTCTCTAAATCTTGCAATGTCCTCTTGTGCTTTTGAGGTTTCTTTAAACAATACCTGTGTTGCGGGGTGGATTATAACTATTGAATCCATATGAATTTCAAGAAAATCGTATCTTCTTGGAGCGCTCGAGTTGTTTTTGCTCATTATTTCGGCATTGGTAACAGCCAAAAAACGCCTTTCCTTGTCGTTTAAGAGTTCGGTCAATTCGCGGTTTGCTTTTGTAAGTTTTGAAACATGTACCGTTCCTTTAATGTCGTGGTCTTTAGTAAGAATGCAAACCTCTATGGGCATTGTTTGGGTGTTGTCGTTTACCATTTTTAACTCCTTTTATGTAAAATATTATATATTATTTTTTGCACTATGTAAAATT
>CALUYC010000119.1 GCA_944324895.1 Candidatus Gastranaerophilales bacterium | reverse complement strand
TGCAAGGATTTTATCTAAAAGCATGCCTGCTTTGCCTACAAAGGGTCTGCCCATCTTATCTTCATAAAACCCCGGAGCTTCGCCGATTAGGATTATTTTATTATTCACAACACCTTCGCCAAAAACCGTATTTGTCCTTGTTTTGCTTAGTTTGCATTTTGTGCAGTTTTTACAAGCTTCTTGAGCTTCTTTTAGTGTTTCAAACATAGCTTTATTATACAACTTATTTGTTAAAAAAGATGTTTGTGATAATGTTTCTTTATGCCTACATTAGTCGAAGAAAAACAACAAATTAATTTAAGCGAAAATTTACCCGAATTTCCGCGCAGCAAAAAACCCTCTCCGATAAAGGGTATGGTTTTTTGTGCAATATTTGCCATAGGCGCCTTAATGCTTTCAAAATTGGGCTTTTGCACAAAGTTTAACTTAAATTCTTTAACTATAGCAATAGTTATAGGTATGATTTTGGGCAACACTATAAATCGCTTTATTCCTGAAGATTTTAGGGAAGGTATTACTTTTTCATCTAAAAAAGTTTTAAGATTTGCCATTGTTTTATATGGCTTTAGAATAACCTTTGCCCAAATTTTTAACGTTGGTATGGGCGGTTTTGTGGCAGATGTTATTATGCTTACAACCACCTACCTGTTAGGTTATTACCTCGGAACAAGGGTTTTTAAACTTGACAAAGACCTTTGCATGCTTACTGCAATAGGTTCTTCAATTTGCGGTGCAGCAGCGGTTTTGGGCACGGACAGCGTTTTAAAGGCAAAATCGCACAAGGTTTCTCTTGCGGTTGCAACGGTTGTGCTTTTTGGTACCGCCTCAATGTTTTTATACCCTTTAATTTATCAAATCGGGCTTTTAGACCCCAACGCTTTTGGTATTTACATCGGTTCAACTGTGCATGAGGTGGCACAAGTTGTTGCGGCAGGTGCGGCAGTTAACCCTCAGGCTATGGATACTGCGGTAATTGTTAAATTAACCCGCGTTATGATGCTTGTACCTTATTTATTTTTGCTTAGCATGTATCTTGCAAAAAAATCAAATCAAAAAATGTCAAAGGTGCAAATTCCTTATTTTGCAATATTCTTTGTTGTTATGTGCGGTATAAATTCTCTTAATATTATCCCGAAAACAGTTGTATCAGGGATTATTGAATTTGACGTATTTTTGCTTACACTAGCAATGTTTGCGCTTGGTATAGAAACAAACTTTGAAAAAATCAAGAACCTTGGAATTAAGCCGCTTTTACTTGCGTTTATTATGTTTATTTGGCTTATTGGTTTTGGTTTTATAGTAAACAAATTTATAATTTAATTTTATGTTAAAATATTAATGTAAATTTGTTGGGAGTAACAATATGATGAATGAAAAATTGCAAAAAGCTTTTTGTGTGCAAATAAATAAGGAATTGTACAGCGCGTATTTGTACTTATCTATGCAAAATTATTTTAAAGAAGTAAACTTAGACGGTTTTGCAAATTGGATGGCAGTTCAGGTACAAGAAGAACTTTCTCATGCTATGGGTATGTATAACTATGTATTTGAACGCGGCGGAAGCGTTGAGTTAATGGCGGTTGATAAACCTGAGGGCACATACAGTTCAGCTCTTGAAGTGTTTGAAAAAGTTTTAGAACATGAGCAATATGTTACTTCTTTAATTAATGATTTGGCTTTTATAGCCGAAGAAGTTCGAGATAGAGCCGCAATGACGTTGCTTGATTGGTATATAAAAGAACAGGTTGAAGAAGAAGCAAATGTATCAAATGTTTTAGGCAACTTAAAGCTTGCACAAAATGACCCCAGAGCGCTTTTGCTTTTGGATAGAGAACTTGCAACAAGAACATTTGTTGCTCCTGTTATCGGTTAATAAATTTAAAACCCGCTATTATAGCGGGTTTTTTCTACTTAATATTCAGCTCGTATTTCAAAATGTCTGTAACTGGTGGTTTTTGCAGTGATTTTATAGCCATTTCAGCTTTTTCAACAAGTTCAGGGTTATCGCTTACTTCAATGACCATTTTAAGCAAATCTATAGTTGAGTTAAATACCCTTAATAAGTCGCCTTCATGCATTATTAAGTATTGAGATTTTAAGTCTGCAAAAATGTCTTTCCATAAATCAATACAACCTTGGGTGTCTGAAGATGGCATATAAGCAAATTTCAAAACGGCATCAACAAGGTTTGTACTCATTTTAATTTCTTCATTTATTTTTCTTTGAGCTTGTTCTTTTGAAATTTGTTTTGCTAAGTCTATTGCAGGGCTTAATTTTTGAGCAACTTCTGCCATATCATCTTCAAAAGTATCCCTTGGCTTGTCGTCTTTAATATCTGCAAATATTGTCATAAGCGCTGCAAGTTCTTCAGGTGTTAAATCTTGTGTGTACAGCGGATTAGTTATCAGTTCGCAGAACAGTATTTGGTTAATTCCATAGACATTTTTGGCTATTTCACCTTTTTGAGTTCTGTGGAATTTGCCGTCTTTATAATATAGGTAACCTTTGTCTTTAAGGTATGTAAGTTTTCTTTTTGCTTCTTTTTTAATTTTTTGTGACGAACCTGTTTGGAAGGCATAGAAACTGTTTTCTATAAATTCATCTAAATCATCAAGTGTTCTTGTTTGAATTAAGGTTGCATAAGAAAGATTTAGTGCGCTATGTATATCTGTGTCTTTGGACTCTATTATTGACCTGAAAGTTTTTAGTTCGCCATCTGAAGTTGGACATATAATAACATTTCCAATGTCATCAATACCCCTTCTGCCTGCTCGACCTGCACCTTGTTTGTATGTTGTCGGTGGCACAGGCGTCATTCTTCTGCCGTCGAATTTTTCTAAAGAAGTAAATATGGTTGTTCTAAACGGCATATTAATGCCCGCCAAAAGTGTTTCAGTTGCAAAACAAGCTTTGATTAGACCTTCACGAGATAGTTTTTCAACCAAACTTTTATATGCGGGCAACATTCCGGCGTGGTGTACTGCGTATCCCATCAAAAGTTTTGGCATATATTCTTCTTCAAAAACATCACCTAAATAGATATCCTGACTTTTTGCTTCGTTAATTACATCAAGCACTCTTTTTGATTCTTCGGGTGTTAAAAGTGTACCCAGTCTTTGAGATACTTCGTCAAGCTCCTTTTTGCACCTTTTCTTTGAGAAAACAAAAAATAATGCCGGAGTTTTATCTTCTTTTTGCAATATTGAAAGCAATTTTGTGAGCTTGGGATTTTTAAGTGCATAATCAAGATATATTTCCGTTCTTTTGGTTTTTTGCGGATTAGACAGTACGTATGCTATTTGCTGAGCCTTTTCTTCTTTAACGCCTTTTTGCAAAACAAGCATTTCGCTAAATTCATCGGTGTCGATAAAACCTTTTTCATCAGCTAAAGGTCTTAATATTTCTGATAATTCTTGGTTGTCAAATAGTTTTCTTAATTCTTGAATTGTTTCATCTGCTCTGTCGGAATTTAGAGATTTTATGTAGTTAAGGTCAATTACCCTTTTGTAGAGCGGTTTTATGACATGTCCCTTTTGCGGGCTATAACCGAATACATATTCTCTTAAAGGAACATATCTTTCATTTTCCGGAACATCAACAAGATGTGTATGTTTTTGCGGGCTTACTATACTAAGCCAACTTGATATTTCATCGGCATTAGAGGCTGTTGCCGATAACATCATCTGTCGCATATGTTTTGGTGTTTGCATTACCGCTTCTTCCCATACCGTTCCTCTGTCGGGGTCTTTTAAATAATGAAATTCGTCATATATAACACCTGAGAATTCCTTAAAAGCTTCATCGGTAGAGGCTTCATCTCCGGAGTTGACCATATTTCTGTAAATTTCTGTTGTCATAATTAAAAGCTGGGCATCAGGGTTTATTGCAATGTCGCCTGTTATAATACCGACGTTTTCCGAACTTATATAATTTCCGTCTTTATCATATTTGCCAAATAATTCCGAGAATTTAACAAATTTTTCGTTACTTAGAGCTTTAAGCGGAGACAAATATATTATTCTTTCACCTTTTTTAAGTGCATCTTCAATGCCGTATTCAGCAATAAGTGTTTTTCCTGTTCCTGTTGGTGCCGTTACAATGGTGTTATTTCCAGATATAAAAGAGTTAACTGCATCTTTTTGATATTTATCTAAAATAAATTTTTTGTCAGAATTTTCAAAAGATTTTAATTTTGATATTGTAGCGGGAGGAAGATTAATTGCTTTAATTGTTTCCATATCCAAAGCGCGTGCAGGGTTCCTTTTAAGTTGTGCAACCCTTTGGATGAAGGCATCGTTCTTTCTTTCATTTCTTCTTTTTGTTGCTGTCATCCTATTAAGCAAAATGGGATCACTTACAGATTGATGTTTTTGTAAATTTAAAAGGGCGTCTCTTTGTTCGGTGGTTAAATAATCTCCAAATTTTTGTAGACTTGCGCTTTTTATTTGCTGCTTTAATTTTATTTCTTCAGTTGAGCTTTGGTCTTTTTTATATCCTGTAAATACTCTTTGTACAATATTGTTGATGCCAGAAATTCTCATATTTTTTCCTAAAAACTATTATTGATATTACACTTGTAAATCTTTTTTTTCGCTAGTAATGTCTTTAAAATTAAAAAATTTGTTACATAACTTCAAAAAAATGCTATACTTATTTTATATTTTAAAGAAAGGAGTTTTTTATGTGGGAAAAGGATATCAATATTTCGGAAGTTAAAGAGATTATCTCACGTACAAAAGTATTTTTTGGGGTTGGCGCAATAAATAAAATTAACGACATTTTGTCCG
>CALUYC010000118.1 GCA_944324895.1 Candidatus Gastranaerophilales bacterium | reverse complement strand
ATACAAAGATTAACTATGTTCTAAAAAAATGCCTAAAGCAGCATTTTCATACTGCTTTAGGGCAATGTGTGTACTAGCTGTTTTTAATGAGGTTTAAAATTTGCGCATCGATTTCGTCTTTGTGCTTTAAAAATTCGTCAGTAGACATTTTGCTGACATCTTGTGCATTATAGAATGGTTGACTTTTCAAGTTGCCATCTAATCCGCCTTGTGTCGAATTTTCAAGTTTATTTAATATTTTTGAATTTTCGTTTGTCAAAAATTGGGCATATTTTGGATTTTTGGCACAAAAACGTTTAATTGCTTCTTCTTCAATAGCTTTTGTTATTTGTGCAATTTTATTTAATTCTTCTAAGTCAAAATTTACATTTGATGCATTTAAATAGTCGAATAAAATTTCACGTCCGCCAAAGAAATCAGGGTTTTTGCCCATGAATTCTTCGAATACCTGTTGCATTTGAGGGGTTTCATTTACCTTTGGTGCTTGCGGTTGCGTTGTTTGAACCATTTTTAGGTTTTGTAAATTGTTTGTATTGTTTGTGTTAGATGCAGCAGGCTTTTGGGTATTATTTAAATACAAGGACTTTAAGAGCGATTGTAAAATTTCCCTCTTGCCGAGCATGCTATCTGATGTGTTATTGCGTTGGTTGCCTCTTGGCGCTTGAGGTGTTGTTGGGCTTTGACTCAAAAGCGCCTTTAGCAAAAGTTCTTGGACCATATTATCTTTCATCTTATCCCTTCCTTTAACCTAGTTTTACGTACATGTCCCTTCGGGGACTTTTTTTTACGAATTATTTGTTTTCAAACGTTATATTTCGCATTTTAATACGGCTAAAGCTTTAGGATTTACAGCAACGGCACCAAATGTATAAAGTCCTCTTACGATTGTATCGAAAGACTGTTCTGCTCTTATTTGTTCAAATTTTTTGATTTGAGATGCGTATGTAATACCATCAGTTGTGCCTGCCATAATTGTGTAGCTGCCGTCTGTTTCTTTGCCTACATTGCTGCTTACAAATACGTCTAAGCCTGCAATTCTGCCGATTGAACCTTCTTTTTTGGCTTTATCTGATTCATTTGATGCGCCTGAGAATTGTTCGCAAAGTAGTAATATTTCTTCCACATCAGGGTGTACAACTACCCAGCCATGTTTTTGAGAAGTTATTGCGCCCGAGTTTTTAAGTAATTTTGATAACGATACAAATTGAGAATAAATATTTGTTGCACTAATTGTAATAGGGGTTTCTGCTTCGCCTTCCAAAATATTTTCGCTATCGGCTTCTGTATTAATTGAGAAAATATATTTATCAATACCTTCATCTATTGCTTTTTGTGCTTTTGTTAAAATCGCATCCGTTAGTGAAATATTTGTCTGTGCTTGTGTAATGTCAGGTACGCTGAATGCAAAATATAAGCTTTGGTCTAGCTTTAAAGATTTGCTTGAAACTGTTGCACCACTGTATGCAGGTAATGTACCTGTGTATTTGCCCGTAGCAATGCTTTCCGGAGTTGCAATTTTAATTTCAGATGTGCCATTGTCTGCTTCTGCTTGATAGTCTCTGTTTACGCATTGTAGCATTGTACAGTTTTTGTCTAAACCTGCATTGATTTTTTTACTCCAGGTGGTAACAATTAAGTCTTTGTACCCTGTTGATGTAGATTGTTGTGACATTTGTTTTTCCTTTCTTTTTATGCGCCCCCCGCAAGGCTCTAATATGCGGGATTAAATTTTGAAAATATGTAGAGGTTTTCCGCTTTACCTGCTTTAAAACATTCTTTTTTAAGGGTTGCTTCATATTCAAATTCAAGTTTTTCAATAAGTTTCCAAGCGTAGGAGTTTTCTCCTACAACTTCAACGCTGAGCTTTCTAACGTTCATTACTTCAAATAAAAATCTAAGACCCTTTTTAGCTATTGCATAAGAGCCAAAACCCCAATAAGGACGGCAAATACAGAATGTTACTTTCGAATCAAAACAGCCGTTTGGGACTTTTTTTGTTTCATACAGGTAAAAGAATCCTGCGAATTTCTCGTCTTTGCCTAAAAGTACAAAATAAATATTGTCCTTAAATCTTTTAATAAAATTAAAAAACCTTTCGGGAGTTGAAAAATTTATTTGAAAAAAATCATCGTCAAAAAGTCTTGAGTGGTATCTTAAACATAATTTAAAAAATTTTAAAAGTTCATTGTGTCTTATTTTTTTAAAATTTATGTCGAATAAATCGCTTAGTTTGTTTATTTTCATTGTTGCCTCTTTTGTAAATTTGTGATATTTTTGTTTTGGAGATTACAGATTATGCAAAATGACGAAAAATTTCTTGTAGTTGAACAGTACAAAATATATTCAGATGCTAAGGAAGCCTTTACAACAAGGAATTTTCAAACAAACAGATTTTACCTTGTACTTTCTTTAGTTCTGTTTTTGCTTTTATATATTTTTTATGCTCTAACTCCTTCGGTAGCGCCTATTGTAGTAGGTTCCATTATTGGTATGGCAGTTTGCGTTATGTGGTGGCTTAATTTAGACAGCTATCAATTTTTGATTAAGATTAAATATTCAAAAGTGCTTGAAGAAATGGAAGCGCTTTTGCCTTTTAGCCCATATAAAAGAGAATACGAGGCTTTTCAGGAAGCAAAAAGAAATAAAAAAGCCATTGTTTTTTCAGATTTCCAAAAATTTCTTACGATTATCCTTTTTTGCGTATATTTAATTATTTTTTCAAATTCTGTTAGCACAATGTTTATAAGCCTTGTAAAAATGTACTAACCAAAAGTAATTCTCGGTGAATCTTCAAAAGATTTAGAGCCCGATGTTCTCAGGTTTGTAATTGCGTTGTAGTATAGTGTTCTCCAGTATCCAAACTTTGCAAAAGATGGGTTTGCTTTGACTTTTATAAGAGTTCCGTAGACTAAAATCGGTTCAAGATATGGAATTGGTAAAATGCTCGTATCATTTTGGTTTTCCATTTTTAACTTTTTTGTACCGTTTTCATCTTGTGCATATAAGTCAGAAACATATATTACGCTTAGTTTTCTTTGATGTTGCGAAGGCATTGTAATAATTAAATCGCCTATGCTTGAGTAGCAATCGCAAAATGTTTTTTTGTCGTTTGTAAATAACGTGGGATGAATGTATTTGTATTTTTTTGCTCCTTCCCAAACGGAAATTATTTTGCCTCCAAAGTCTTCAAGTATTGTTGTTTGGTCTTTTTCAAGCGTAATTTCGGTTTTTTCTATTTGAAAATCCCAAATATAGGAGCTTAAGACTTCTGAATTTGTTGTGTTAATCAGGTTTAAAACTCTTTTGTGCTCACTTTTTGTGATTTCATCAAAATCGCTTACTTCTCTCCAACTGAGTTCATTTAATATTTTTGTAAAAATTTCATAGTATGTTGGTTTTATGCGTTCTGTTCCGCTTATGTTTTCACTCATCTGTTCCTCCTTTTAAATAAAACCTAAAAATTCGTATTTAAATCCTCTGCAAATAAATTTATCAAGTCCATCGAGGTATATTTTTGATGTAAGTTTTTTACCCCTTGGGGTGTTTTTCAAGTCGCTTATAAGTTTATGTGCGGGAATTTTAATGCTAAAATCCGCAAATATTGAGCTTTTTGTCCAAATGGCATGTTCGCCCAGCATTTGGTTATATTCATAATTAAAAGTCATCTAAAAGCTCCTTAAACTCTATTCCTACAAGTTTAAAACCGTCACCTTCTTCTTTGCCTTCAATGTTGAGTGCTACACTTAGATTGGAATCAAAAATTTGTACACTTACCGAGCTTTGATATGAATTTGCCCAAATAGGGTTGTAAGGAGTTTCAAAACAGTTATATTTGTCTTTGGTTTCATCCTCCGATGCCCAAATCAGCGAACCCAGTTGTACTGTTTTAATATATTCGTGGTCTGTTTTTACTTCTTTTACAAAGTCTTTTGATACACTGAATGTAAAGCGATTTTCACCACTTTCATCTAAAAGAAGTGCAAAATCTTCGACTATTTTTCTCTCGGAGGGTTTGCCCAAGTGAAAGAACGGTGTTGAAAAACTAAAACTTATTGCTTCTCCGTCAAATGTTGCACCAATATTTTCAAGCAGAATTTTGCCTTCTGCGCAACCGGAAAATATTTGCGAGTTTACGTTTGTTGCTGAAGTGATGTTCTGTGGTTCAATTCTTTTTGTCCAACTGTCATTTGCGAAATCATAAATCCAAATTGTGTTGAAATATTTGCTGTCAGAATAAGGCAGATAAAACCAAAGCTGGTTTTTCTTTTCATAAGGTACGCAAAATGCTTCTTTCATTCTGCTTGCATCGGCATTTTTGAAAGCGTCTTCTACAGGTGCTGCTATATTGCCGCTCATCATAATTTGAGATAATTCACCAACTTGTGAGAGCGCAAAAAGTCCGTTTGAGTTGAAGAAATATTGCTTGTTGTTACAAGTACAGACTGCTTTTGAGCTTTCTGTTCCTTTGTCTGCAAACTTAATAATTGCAAAATTATCAGGTGAAGTACCCGATAATAGATAGACACCATCTGATTTGAATATTGCTAAGTTGCCGCAATAAAGTGCTAAAGCTGAAATTTTAGTAACAGACGAGTGAAAATTTGCAATGTAACCTGCATCATTTTCGCTTTCCCAGTCGTCAAAACGCCCAAGTGCGCTGTAGTAGAGAGTAGAACCGGAGCCTATCCAAAGCCTTCCTGCATAAGAACACATTGTATCAGGTTTAATTGTTTTATCCTGTCTGTCTTTTGCATTAAGCGGATTTAATTTTGTTTCAAGTTTTTCATTGTAGTAGTAGCCTTCATTATCTTTTGCAAAAAATGCGATACCATCTAAATATAAAGTAAAATCAACTGACTCTATTTCTTTTTGGTAATTATGTATTAATGTTGTTGTTCCTCTTTGATAGTCATAATATTTTATTTGACCGTCAGATTTTGCGTATAAAAATCCGTTTGTCATTTTTGGATATTCGCAAAGTCCGATAATAGCGCAATCATCTTCTGCATCTTCATCCAAAAACGTTTGGTTGCCCAACATGCGCTCTACACCTTGATTTTTGTATAATTCAACGTTGTAACTATCATCCCAGTGTAGTTTTTTTGCACCGTAACCGAGCATAACCTTTGTGGCGTTTGTGTTTATTCCGCCTGAAAAATCGTAAAACGCTAGTTTATTATCGCTCATAATACCACCTTACTTTGTTTCTAATATAGTCTCCGACTTCATTTGCGCTTATTGAAGGTTCATAGGGAATGTATGTAATGTCTATTTTTCCATTGCTTGTTGAATTTGGAAGCATTTTGCCGACTTCATAATGTGTCATAACTGTGTTTTTAGAGGGTTTTAGGCTGTATTTTTTTAACAATGTTGCGCAATATGCAAATGCGCTTTCGGCCTGAACTCTTGTAAACGGGAAATTGCCCGTATTTGTCGGGTTTTTATATCCATACATTGAGCATAAGGCAATTCCTATTGAGCCTGTGTTAATCCCGCCTGTGTGCGCCGCATAACGCCCGTCATTGCAATTTAAATCGTCTTCCGGCTTATATCTGCCTTTTGTAATGTTGCCTTTGTTGTAAACCAAAAAATGATAGTGTTCAAAATCCGTTAATGACGGAGTATAATTGCCCCCGCTCCAGTGCAGAATTATCCTGTTCATGTGTTTCTCCTGAAAGTAAATCAAATGCTAACTTGCCATAAATGTCCAAAAATCTTGATATAGCTTGCGTTCTGTTTTGTGCACGAAATTTTAAATAAATTCTTGAGAGATGATTTTGAACTGTCCTTACACTTAAACCCAAAGTGCTTGCTATTGCTCTATCTTTTAAGCCCAAACAAAGTAAAGACATTACTTGTTTTTCGCGGTTTGTCAGCTTCATTTTCTATCCTCTCTTGCGACTTGGTTTATTCATATCAGCAATTAGCCGAAAAAAAATAAATATATTTTCCGCGGTTAATTTTTTGCTTTTTCTTTTTTTGCCAAAAATCTTGCTAAGTAGGATTTTTGCAAGAAAAATAAACAATTTTATTCGTGTAAATTTTTGTAAACACAAAAATTCAAGCATAAATGCAAGTAGTTTTTTCGGCATGTAAAATCTATACTCCTCAGCCGCACGCTATCTTGTTTTGGGGTTAATAATTTTTTAAACTACTCATATAATAGCAGACAAATTTTATTTGAAAATCGCCAAAATTACTTGAGTAATTTTAACTATTAAACTTGTCGAAAATGACTTGTTTGTTGTTCTCTACACGCTTTTGCCGAACTTGCATTTTATAAACTTGTTTACAATATTATTTATAATTTTACAAAAATTAATAATTATTCTGCGTCTGTATTGTTCGACTTACGCTGCTCGTTCGGCTTACGCTGCTCGTTCGGCTTGCGCGAAAAAAAAGGGCGCAATTTTTAAATGGAGTGCGCCCGATGAATTAAGATACGAAAAGTCTATTCTTGCTCCGTAACGTCCCACCTTATTCTTAAATA
>CALUYC010000117.1 GCA_944324895.1 Candidatus Gastranaerophilales bacterium | reverse complement strand
AGTTTCTTTTTCAACATATGTTGCACCGGCTCCACCCCCTGCTCCGCCTGAACCTTGAATAAATAACGTATTTATCCCAATAGGTACATCAAAACTATAAGTTCCGGGGTTTGTGTATATTTCAAGCCCCTTAATATTATCTGTTTGTACAGTCAATGTGTCCTTCATCCTTCGGGTAATGACAGGAGCCAAAACAACCATAATAATTGATATTACAAGTACGGACACCATAAGCTCTGCAAGAGTAAAAGCGTATCTTCTCATATAATTCCCCATTTAGATTAGATAACATGTCTATATATAGACAACCTTGAAATATTTTATCATTAGAATTCTATATATGCAACATGTCAATTTTGAAAATTCAGGGCTTATTTTTGAAGCCCTTGCAAAAGTTATTCGTACAAGAAGGGAGAGTTTGGGAAAATCCCAAAGAGTTCTTGCGGATGAGTTTGCCTTTCAACGTTCATTGTTGTCTCGTCTTGAAAATGGGGTAAATGAGCCGAAGCTTGTATCTATTTGGACTGTTTCAGAAGCCTTGGGGTTAAGGCCGTCCGAGCTTATTAAAATGGTTGAAGATGAACTGCCTGAAGGTTTTAGCCTAATTGATTAAAACGGAACAGTATTTTCTTGGATAAACCTAAAAAGTTGATACTCGTCTTGCTCTACGGGGTTTTTCTTTTCGCGTTCAATCTGTTCTTTGCCTTCTTTTGTTTCTGACGTAAGCTCAATCATTTTTTCGCCTTCTCTTTTGCCAAAGACATTGAATTTAAAGCCGTCAATCAGCCCGTAGTTTGTATCTGTTTTGTATGTGCCGACATTAAAAGCATTAGCACAAGTAAATGTGCTAAGAAAAACAGTTAAAAATAAAACGCTTTTAATCTTATTCATATCTGTATTTTAACATATTGGGCTCATTATAACAAATGATGAAAAAAAACCTTTTTGGGTATTTAATATATTGTATGTTTGATTATGATTTTGACCAAGAAGATAAAGAGTTAAAAAAAATCGGGCTTGAACTTATGTTTATGACGCCCGAGAAATGCTCATCCGATGACGGCATAAGCGCGGTTGAGCTTTCTAAATTGCTTGGCATTAACATTGATATTGTTAAAAGAAAATTAAAAATTTTGTATGATCATAATATTGTGCGAGTGATTGGGATTAATCCGAAGTTGTGGAAATTTGACGAGTACAGTTTTCAAAGAATGGATGAAGATGATCCTGTCTACCAACTTTTATGTTCATTTGATGATGTAGATTTTGACAGGTATTTTCAGTATTGATAAAACAAAATGACCAAATAGAGCTTAAAATAGAAAAGTTAACCTACGAAGGTTCAGCCTTGGGGCGTTACTACAGTGATGAAACCCCCGAAGGGTTTGTTGTATTTGTTAAAAATGCTGCACCCGGTGACTTTTTAAAAGTTAAAATTAATAAAGTGAATAAAAATTATGCACTTGCCCAAATTGTTGAAATACTTGAACCCTCAAGCAAGCGTGTTAAGCCTTTTTGCCCGTTATTTAACGCTTGCGGGGGGTGTTGCTATCAGTATTTAGATTATGATTATTTGCTTGAGCAGAAAAATAATATGCTAAAAGAGGCTTTTTTAAAACTTGACGAGCAGCCCGAGTTTTTAGAACCTTTAAAAAGTCCGTATGATAAAGAATTCAGGCATAAAATTCAGTATCGGGTGTCTGAAACGAAAAATTCAAAAAGACTTTTAATAGGCTATTTTAAAGAAAAAAGTCATGACATTGTAAATATTAAATTTTGTCCTATTCAACCACATTTAGCGGATGAAATTGCCCAATATCTTAGAGAAAACTGGACTTTTGGGGCATATGTCGAAAAAGCGCATAAAGGTCTTTTAAGGAGCTTAATTTTAAGATTGTCATCTGATTTGAAAAGTGCGCTTTTAACTTTTGTTATCAATTTAAAAAAAGATGAATTTTCTTGTTATGAAAAAGATGTAAAAGATTTTTGTGTCGAATTTGCTTCAAAATTTCCGCAAATCAAAGGCATAAGCGTAAATTTTAATTCGGATAAAACAAATAACATTATCGGGGAAGATTTCCTAAACATTTATGGTGATAATTTTATATATGAAACGCTTGAAAGTTCTGATTTTAAAAGAACTTACAAAATTTCACCCGCAAGCTTTTTTCAGGTTAACCCATTTTGTGCACTTGAACTTTTTAATGAAGTTAAGAAAAATATTAAAGAAAACTCAACCGTACTTGATGCCTATGGTGGAGTTGGTGCGATAGGCATTTGGGTAAGCGACAGGGCAAGAAAAATATACCTTGTTGAAGAAAATCCTCAGGCAGTTTGTGATGCCAAGGAGAATTTCAAACTTAATGATTGCAAGAACTACGAGGTCTTTTTGGGAGATTCCAAAGAACAGTTTAGAAAATTTTTAAAAGAAAAGAAAAAGTTTAGTCATGTTATTATTGATCCACCAAGAAAAGGCTCTGACAGAGAAGTTTTAGAGCTTTTATCAAAGCTTACGGATTGTATTATTTATGTAAGTTGTAATCCGCAAACTCTTGTAAGAGACATAAAAATACTGCAAAGTTTTGGGTATAAAGCTAAAACTGTACGAGGAGCGGATATGTTTCCTTATTCTTATCACATTGAATCGGTTACGGTGATTGAGCGTGTGTAAGAAATTTGTTCTAAAAACTTTAGGGTGCAAAACAAACGCTATTGAGGGACAAATAATAGCAAATCAACTTGTGCAGATGGGTTTTTCAGAGGTTCAGGAGTATAATGACGCGGATATTTTTGTTTTAAACTCTTGTTCTGTTACTTCGCACAGTGATTCGCAAAGTGCGTATCTTCTAAACAGGGCAAAGCGCGAAAACCCTTTAATTAAGAATATTTTAACAGGGTGTGTAGCTCAAACTGTTGATTTACATAAGAATTTTGACGTGAAAAATGTTGATTTGATTTTGGGCAACAATGAAAAACTTGAGCTAAAAGAGCATATTGAAGGACTTTTTGAGGGCAAAAAGGGTAAAAAAGTAGGCGATATATTTAATATAACAAAATTTAACCATAAAATGGTGGAAAATCCTTATCAGACGCGCCCGAGTATTAAAATTCAAGAAGGCTGCAATAACAGATGTTCATACTGCATAATTCCTTATGCAAGGGGCAATTCACGCTCAAATGGCATAGAGAATATCATTTCGCAAATTGATTTACTTGCAAAAAGTGGCACAAAAGAAGTAGTATTAACGGGCATCCAC
Source organism: Candidatus Gastranaerophilales bacterium (assembly GCA_944324895.1). Classification (GTDB taxonomy): domain Bacteria; phylum Cyanobacteriota; class Vampirovibrionia; order Gastranaerophilales; family Gastranaerophilaceae; genus Galligastranaerophilus. The sequence continues at coordinate 10,327 of CALUYC010000117.1, read as the reverse complement.
ATTGGGCAATGGGGTCTCGAGTGGGGTTTAGAGCTTGTTGATTTATTAGGGGAAATTGAAAAAACTGATATTTTGCGCTATCGTTTGGGCTCTTTATATATAAATGAAATCGATAATAAAATGCTTGATTTTTTAATGAAATCAGAAAAATTTTGTCCGCATTTTCACCTTTCTTTGCAATCACTTTGTGACAAAACTTTGTTAAATATGAACAGAAAATATACATCCCTAGAAGCTATTGAGCTTATAAAAGTTCTTTACGACAGTTTTGAGGAGCCGTTTTTAGGGTGTGATATTATAGCGGGTTTTCCTTCTGAAACCGAGGAGGATTTTAAGCTAACTTATAACAATTTAAAAGCACTGCCTTTAAGCTATATACATGCTTTTCCTTATTCAATAAGGGAAAATACTCCTGCTGCAAAAATGAAAAATCAGGTGCAGGACTCTGTTAAGACAAAGCGAACCCAAATGCTCAACGAGCTTTGTAAGTTAAAGCATGGCGAATTTTTAGAAAGAAATAAGAATAAAGAACAAGAGATATTGTTTGAACGTAAATCTTTAAAAACAGGCTCTTATAGCGCTATTACAAGGAATTATATAAAAGTCTTTGTAAAAGATAAAAGAGATGATTTAAGAAACACTGTTAAAGTGGTTAATTTAAGAGATTTTGACAAATTATATTAAGAAATATTACAAAAGATATATATTTTTTATTTAAAAGGTCAATAAATTCTCTATAAATTTTTTATTAATAGTAAGAGAGATTTTAAACAAGGATAAAAAGAGAGATGGCAGCGAATAGCTTAATTGATGAAAATGTAGAGAACTTTTTTATAGTAAATACTGCAATTAGTGAATATACGCAAACAAAAGCAGCCATAACAGATGCTATAAAACCTCCTAAAAAGAAAATATACAGAAGTATGGAAAAACTTTTGAAAGAGTGTTATTTCATAGGTTCACTAAAATATGGAAATAATTTTATAGCTTAAAAGTCATAGTTTTGAATAAAGCCACAGCGACTTTTTGAGTCTTGAGCATAAATTCTTCTGATTTTTTTCTCTGAAATTTCTTTTTGTTGCTGTTCTTCTTTAAGGGCATTAATTTTAGCTAAATCGCCCTTGGGGCTAAATTTATTTAAACATTTTGTACACACAAAACTTGACTTTTGATCATCTTCAATTTCAATACCGCAAAAGCGACATTTAATCAAAAGTTTTGGCATAACAGAAAAAAGTCTGCCTTTTTCAATCAAATCTTCAAGTTCGTTTCTGTTTATACCAATTTCGCTTACAATTTCTTCCAAAGTTGTTTTTGGGTTAGGATTTTTGTTTATAAAAGTTTTGATTTTTTCGACAAGTTCCAGTTCAGCCTTAAAACAGTTGTCACATATGTCTCTAGAGCCTCTTACAAATAAAGACCCGCACTTTTTACAGTTAATTAATCCACCTTGTTGTCCCATAATAATATACTAGCACATTTTAAAAATAAATTAATACTTGTATTAATTGAATTTTAATTATAAAATAAATTAATATAAGCCGGATTCGTCTTTTTAATTAGGGAGAATTTTAGATATTGCTATTTTTTCTGATGGAAACATACTATAAAGCCAAGAAGGATATTTTCTATGTACACAAACAAATGCACTAAATGCGGCAATGATTTTGAAAAAAAAAAAAAAAAAAGAGTTATTTGTCCGGAGTGTTTATACCCCGATAGAACACCTATTTTACAAGACCCAAGCTCTGCCGCTACAAGCGTTCAACAAGCTGCACAATACCCAAGAAGCTACAGTGCAGGTACAGGTAACGAAAATAATTATAAAAGATTTAATAAAGACCAAAATCAAAGAAACGGACGACCAAATTTTCAAAAACGCGACAATAACTTTAGACGCCCGCAAAGACCACAAGGCAACAGACGCCCGCAAAGACCTCAGGGTAAGCCAAAACCGTTGTTGGTGAACAAAGAACAACTTATGCAAATTGAAGAATTGTATAAAAAGATGCTGCCTTTGCCAAACCCTGATGCGCATGAAGTTATTGGAGAAAAAATAGGTCTTGAACCAAAAAAAGTTTTCTTTGGAATTAACTTGATAAGACAAAAAATGATGTTGCCAAAAATACCATACCCAAAGAGAAAGCTTGCAATTACTCCTGATCAGATGATGGCTATTAAAAATCTTTATGAGCCCCTTTTGCCGCTACCTCCTATCGGATGTCATAAAATCCTTGCAGCACAACTTAAAATGGACGAATGGCGTGTGCATGTCGGTATTGGGCTTGTAAGAAAGCAAATGGGTTTAGAACGTTGGAATCAGGAAAGAGAAGACGCACCTGAAGAATACAGGAAAAAATCCGAATAGCTTTATAAAACTTAACTTTTATGCAAAAAAATTTTTTTATACGTTTTATTATGGCATATAAGGTATGTCCTAGGTCAATTTAATGGAAAATTTCAATCTACCGCTGGTTTTTAAGGATTTTTCTACCGGTATAAACACTGATAATAAGGCAAGGGTTGCAAGCAATAAAACACTTGCAGTTTCAGCGCCATCAAATGGTGATGATTTGAATTTGAAAAAAAAGAATCAGCACGCATTGGCAAAAGTTATAACAGGTGTTGCAGTTGCAGCGGTTGCTTTTTCAATGATTGTGCCTGCCATAAGGCACAAAAAATTTGCGCAAGTAAATCCTAATATGGTAGATATCAGCAAAGATGCGGGAAAGTTTAAAAAAGGTTTTATAGAATTTTCCGATAATTTGGAAGTTAGGCGTGATATGCTTATAAAATATGCCAAATCAAGATGTGCTAAATTTAGAGACATGATAAAGAGAAATTTCTTCTCGTATAATCAAAAAACACCCCAAAAGCTTACATTAATTAAAGATATTCCAAATACTTTTGTACGCTCTGTTTTAAAAGAGATAAATGAATTTGTAAATTTGTGTCATAAATTTTCAAATAAAATAGATATCGATTATACCAATTTTACTAAATCTTTGTAGTAAATATGATATTATGTATTTATGACACAAATTAAAAGTACAGTTTTTTATAATTGTAAAAGATTGGAAAATATTTTTAAAAGTAGCGGTTTTGATTTTAACGGACATTATTTTCCACCATTTTTACTGTCTTTTTGCCATTATTTTTTGCCCTTAAGAGCAAAATTTTTGGGTGAATCCTACGTTGCTTACGAAAAAGATAAAATCCAAGGTTTTATGGCGGTTGAAAAAGATGACAGAAGCGCAAAAAGGCTTAAAATTACTCAGGTTTTTCTTGAAGAAAATTCTTTTGATGTAGGAAAACTGCTTGTTCAATATATAATTTCCAGATATTGTGCGATGGGTGCGACATCCTATCAGGTTGTTGTCGAAGACAATAGAGCTGATATGCTTTCTTTATTTGTTGAGGGCTGTAATTTCAGAAAAAATGCACAGGAATTTATTTATAAAATTAAAAAAGACGAATTGCACTACGATGAAAATTCCGTATCAGAAGGGTTTAAGTTTTATAAAAATATAAAAAGCGCAGATGTTTGCAGGCTTTATAATTCAAATATTAATTCATACCAAAGGCATAGCTTTGCAAGGACAAAGGAACAATTTGAACCGTATTTTGCTGCCGGAATGAGTGATAAGGTGGCTTTTTCATATGTTCTTGAGGATGAACAAAAAGGAAAGGTTTATGGATATTTTTATATAACCACCTATAATAATGTAGACTACATGCTTGATTTTGTGTTGGATAGTTCGTTTGAAATTTATTTGGAGGATGCTCTTTGTTATATATCTCACTGCCTTGATAAAAGGGTAAAAAACTGGAATTTATATATAAAAATAAAATCTTATTTTGCAAATTATAAATTTTTCAAAGAATACTGCGAACAAAAAAAATATGAGCTTGTAAAGTCAAGCAGTATTTTGACAAAAGATTATTTAAAGGAAATTAAAGAAAGCTCTATTCTGCATAGTGCAAAAATTGTTTTTAACGACATAACACCTGCATTTAAGACAAATGTTAATTAGTTTTGACTTTTAAGGCTATAAAGTTCAAAATCAATATAATCGTCAGGTTCTTTAAAAAACCTTGATACACCAAGGGGTGTCATTTTAAATTTCTGCGAGTAAGATTTTTCGTACCTGACTTTAAAAGCAGATGTTGCTATAACTTTGTTTTTATAATTGAAAGAGTCTATTTTTTCAAGCAGTTCCAAGGCATTAAGTATATTTGCATTGTATTTTATTGCGTCAACGCAAATTGTAAAGTCTGTGTAGATGTTGTTTTTTTCATTGCTTTCTTTAAATGCCTTTATGTCATTAATAAAATCTGCCATAAAGTTGTCAAATTGTCCAAAATCGTCGCATACAAGAAACATCTTGCCCGATATTATTCCTTTTGAATCTTGATATTTGGATTTAACATTTTTTATAATATGCTCATAGAATTTTTTCTTTAAAGAATTAAACTCCTCATTGTTAATTTTTGCAAAATCATTTTGTGTGTCTTGAATAATATTAAAAAGCAATGCGAAACTTGAATATCTTTTAATCTCTTTATGAAATTCTTTTTCAAGGTCAATATTTATCTTTTTAACTTCAGCACTTCTCTTTCTTTCTTTTTTTGTTTCTTCAAAATTGTACAGGTCTATTATTCTTTGTGCAAAGAAATCAAAAATGTAGTGAAACACCAAAAAAAGCCCCGAGCAAACTATATAGGACATATTAATTAATCTGCCTTCATAGTCAATGGTTATAGGACAAATTACATTTATAAGCTTTGCAAAAGGTTCAAAAGGTATTGAAATTATTTGATAGTAAGAAATATTTAAAAAACCTATACACCATAAAACGGCGTACAAAAAAGATATTATCGGGCAAAGGACCTTTAATACTATAAAAAAGTTGTATAAAGAATTGTATATATTTTTCATCATAATTCCATATTATCTATAAGTCTTGTATTTGTAGGCGGGATTTTAGCTGCAATAAGCATTAGTGCTTTTTTGTCATTTTCTTCAAAATCTTCAAATGTTTCGGGGTTAACTATTTCGACATAGTCTACATCCAGTCCTTCTAAGATTTTAAGAGCGCTGTCACACAATATTTGTTTATCTTTTATGCCTTTTTGCCACAGCTCTTTTGCATAATTGAGTGCTTTACTTAATTTAAGCCCTTCTTTTCTAGCATCTTTATCAAGGTAAGAGTTTCTGCTTGAAAGCGCCAATCCGTCAGATTCTCTCACAATGGGACAAGGTATGATTTCAACGTCAAAGTTTAAATCTTTTACCATTTTTTGAATTATAAACAGTTGTTGTGCGTCTTTTTGTCCAAAATAGGCTCTTTTGCATTTTGAAATATTAAAAAGTTTTGACACAACTGTTGCAACTCCGTCGAAATGTCCGGGGCGGCTTTTCCCACAGAGTTTATTTATGGCAGAATACGGAGGGCAAACAAGAGTTAATTCTTTTGTGTCCTGATACATTTCATCCGCACTTGGTGCAAAAACAATATCTGCACCCAGTTCTTCGCATAATTTTGCATCTTTTTCAAGGGTTCTTGGATATTTGTCAAAATCTTCATTTATGCCAAATTGGACAGGATTTACAAAAACACTAACTATAGTAAAACCATTTTGTTCCACACTTTTTTTAATAAGACTTGCATGCCCTAAATGCAGTGCTCCCATTGTTGGAACAAGCCCTATTTCTTTATTTGTACTCTTTACAATGTCTTTTAATTCACTGATTTTGTGTATAATTTTCAAGTTTTTCTGCCTCATTACTATCTAATGTAAAGCTTTCCGCAACTGACGGGAAATTTCCTTTCTCTACATCATTGCAGTATGCGTTTGCTACATTATATATTATGTCTTTTAAGCTGGAATATTGGCGTGCAAATTTTGGGCAAAAGTTGTCGTATTTGCCTAAAATATCATCACTTACAAGAATTTGACCGTCACAATAACGTCCCGCGCCTATACCTATTGTCGGTATGTCTAACTTTTGTGTTATAAATTTCGAACTCTCTTGAGGTACCATCTCAAGCACAACTGAAAATGCACCTGCTTTTTCAAGTTCTTGCGCTAAATCTGCAATTTTTATTGTTGATTGCACATTTTTACCCGATACATAATGACCGCCTATAGTGTTGATGTATTGCGGTGTAAAGCCTAAATGTCCCATAACCGGAATACCACTTTGAGTTATGCGAGTTATTATTTCAATAATGTAAGGGCTTGCGCCTTCTATTTTAACTGCCTGTGCGCCCGCTTGTATGAATTTTCCTGCGTTTTTAACGGCATCTTCTATTGAAATTTGATAAGACATAAAAGGCATATCTGCAACAACAAGGGCATCTTGAGCTCCCCTTGATACTGCCTTTGTAAATACCAACATTTCTTCAAGTGTTACTTCTGTTGTTGAGCCGTAACCAAGTGCAACTTGTGCTAAAGAATCGCCTACAAGGATTATATCAACCCCTGCTTTGTCAAAGTATTTTGCGCTTGAATAGTCGTAAGCGGTAAGGGCGGTAATTTTTTTACCTTGTTTTTTAAATTCAATTATTTTCTTTGCGGTTTTTTTCATAAACTTCCGTTATTTTGAGTTGATTTGTTTTTTAGAACTTTTCTTGTACCACCAGTAAATTGATTTAGCAAGTCTTGATGGTGAGTGTCTTACAAGACCTTCTTTGTTGTCCTCAATTAGTTTATTCATCACAATTTCAAGACCCATTTTTTTAATTCTTGAGGTATCAATTTCAACAGGCAGAGAATCTGCTTCTTCGTATTTTTTTGCAAGATTTTGCGGCATAAAGTTGTTTATTAAAATTGCGTCGAATAATTTTTTATCGCAAATTCCCGTTGTCAGTTTTGCATGTTTAAACAATACTTCCGCATGGTCAGCTGCAGAGTAGTTGTCGGTTTCGCCCGGTTGTGTCATAACGTTGCAGACATATATTTTTTTTGCTTTTGAGTTTAAAATAGCTGCTGAAATTTCTCTGACCAAAAGGTTTGGAGTAATTGAAGTATAAAGACTGCCAGGGCCCAAAACAATTAAGTCAGCGTTATTAATTGCATCAATTACTTCTTCTGTGGGCTTGCAGTTTTTAGGTTCGCAAGAAAGTTCAATAATTTTTTTGCCAACTTCAGGAATATGACTTTCCCCTTTGACAATAGAGCCGTCTTCCATTTTGGCAACAAGCCTCATATCATCAGTTGTTGCGGGTAGTACACGCCCTCTTATTAAAAGAACTTTTGATGATTCTTTTATTGCACTTACCATATCGCCGCAAATGTTTGTCATGGCGGTTAAAAACAGATTGCCAAAGCTGTGCCCTTCAAGCCCTTCGCCTGTTTTAAATCTGTATTGGAATAATTTTGTAACAATATCCTCATCATCCGCTAAAGCTGCTATACAGTTTCTGATGTCTCCGGGAGGTAAAACCCCCATTTCTTCGCGCAACCTGCCTGATGAGCCGCCATCATCTCCAACTGTTACAATGGCTGTGATATTATTTGTAATTTTTTTAAGACCTTTAAGCATTGTAGAAAGTCCTGTACCGCCGCCTACTGCAACAATTTTAGGCCCATGATCAAGTTTCATTTTGCGATACACAAGTTCGCCTAAAGATTTTTGTTTTCTTTCTTCATTTATATCAAGTGTTGTAAAGTTTGTCTTTTTCCAAGCTTGAATAAAAATTATTGCGCCAAGAATTATAAAAGCTATACCTACAGGCTCCGGAGGCATAAAGTGAACAATTTTTTTTGCATTTTCAACTATAAAATAAATAGGCTCAAGTTTAAATAAAAATGTAAGCCCGAGAGCTGCCAAAACCGAACCTATTATAATAAGCGCAAACCATCTTTTTATTTTAAGCCCCGGTACTAACCATATAGCGTCCTTTGGTATTTTAACTTTTTTTCTTAAGAATTTCATTAAATTTGACCTCCTACGCGATTGTAGTTAACCGGTGTAGGTTTTAAGACTTCCCTAGCGCGTATTGCGCTTTCGACGTCACAAAAGTGAATTGTGTCAGGTTTTGTTTCAAGTTCTCTTATTTGTCTTATTGAACCAAAATCGCTGAAATTAACTTCAAATGCGCATTTAACCCCTGTTTCTTTTTCAAGAATTTCTTTAAATTCGGGGTTGTTAATGTATAAATTCAACCAAGGGTTAAATTTTATAACTGCCTGTGCAACTTTTTTTGCAAAATCAAGGTTAGTGTTTAGTTCATCTTTCATCGCACCATGCAATCTTACATGTTCTATTTCAAGACTAAAAGCTTTTGCAAAAGCAGCTATTGCACCAACTTGATAGATAACGGTTGTTTCAATTTCATCATCGCTTAACTCTACTTTTCTTGAGCCAAAGCCTTGAATGTCTTGATAACCGATATGTGCACCGATTGTTACATCGTGCTCTTGTGCAAATTCAAGAGCCCTTTTAATGCTTAAAGGGTCGCCTGAGTGGAACCCTGCTGCAATGTTAATAGAGCTTACGTATTTTGCAACTTCAAGCTCTTTTTGGTTTTTATAAACCCCATATTCCTGTGCGCAATCGCAGTTAAAATCAAACACTAATTTTTTCCTTCAATCCTCTAACTGATTATAAAGAAATTATACAACAAAATGTATAATTGCGTTAGTTTTTATGGCAATTTTCATATATTTCAAGTATGGAAAATTTCATTAACAGTTTTTTAATTTTTTTTAAAATCAAATTATTTTTTGTAATTTTTAAAATTATTTTGTATAGAATCTGCTTTTTCTTGCTATAGTAACTGTTTAGTATTTCTTTTCTCTCTTGTTTTCTTAGTTTTTTAAATTTTTTTGAGCTGCTTATGCCGCCAAGATAAAATATTGAAACAGGGGTCTTTATGTAAGAGTATTGCCCGCCTGATTTAAAATATTTAAGAAACCATTGCCAATCTGACATAATTTTTTTTGTTTCATCGTAAAAGCCTATTTTTAAAAAGCACTCTTTCTTTATGAAAGTTGAAGGGTGTGGCAGAGATTTGTAAAAAAGCTCAAAATCATCAAGATTATCATATTCTATAGTGCTTTTTTGTCCTTTTTCGTTTTTTATTATAATATCGCCAAAAACCAAATTGCAGTTAAGTTTTGGCAAAATGTTTTCTATTGTATTAAAAGCGTAAAGCTCATCACCTGCATTTAAAAACAAAATATATTCGCCTGCTGCTGCTTTTATACCTTTGTTAAAAGCGTTATATATTCCAAAATCTTTTTCTGAAATTATATGTGAAATTTTGTTTTTGTATTTATTTACAATTTCAAGAGTGTTATCGCTTGAGTTGCCGTTTATTATAATATATTCAATTTCATTTATAGCACTTTGGTTTATTACGCTTAAAATTGTGCGCTCGATTGTTTTTTCTTCGTTTTTAGCTATTGTGATAATGCTTATCATCTTATTGTGTTAAAAATTCTGTCTCCGGCATCACCAAGACCGGGAACAATGTATCCTTTTGCATTTAATTCTTTATCAATGGCACAAGTTATAATTCTAACTTCTTCATATGTGCTGCTAAGTCGTTCTACCCCTTGCGGTGCGGCAAGTAAACATACGAAAGTAATATTTTTTTGCGGTATTCCTTTTTTTACAAAATTACCTACTCCGTCAACTGCTGAGTTTCCTGTTGCAAGCATAGGATCAAGCACAAAAACATAAGTGTTTTGAGGGTCTTTTGGAGTTTCGCTTATTTTATTGTAATACCAAACAGGTTGCAATGTGCGCTCGTCACGATACATTCCAAGGTGGTGGATGTGTGCTTGCGGCATCATTTCTTGTGCTACTTCGCAAAACATCATTCCTGCGCGCAGAATTGGCGCTATTATTAAGTTTAAATCTTTTTTTATTGTTTCACATTCGCACTCGCATATTGGTGTTTTAATAGTTTCTCTTTGAGTTTGCAGGTTCTTTGTAGCCTCTAAAAAAACGGCATAAGATATACGTCTTAGGGCACAGCGAAATTTTTCGCCATCTGTTTTTTCATCCCTTAAAACTGATAAATTATGCTTTACAACCGGATGTTCTATTACACAAATATTTTTGATTTGAGTTTTCATATTTTTTCCTTCTGCCATTCCTTACTTAATATTTTACATTAAAAAACCCCGAAAACCAAAAAAGTTTCGGGGTTTTTAATTATTTTTTTATCTTAATCGGCATAAAGTGGTGCAAGTTTCTTTTCCTGTTGAGGAATTACACCTTCTTCAATCGGCAGATATACTCTGTAATCTATAACAGGGAAGCAGTTGTCGATTGATTCGATTTTTACAAGTTCGTCGTTGTCGATAGCGT
>CALUYC010000116.1 GCA_944324895.1 Candidatus Gastranaerophilales bacterium | reverse complement strand
ATCGCAACACCTGATATGATGGCAGCACTTGGTAAATTAGGCCGTGTTTTAGGTCCTAAAGGTTTAATGCCTAACCCAAAAACAGGCACTGTTACACCTGATGTAGCAAAAGCTGTCAAAGACGCTAAAGCAGGTAAAGTTGAGTTCCGTGCCGACAAACAAGGCATGATTCACGTGCCTATCGGAAAAGTTAAATTCACAACAGATGATTTAATGAAAAACTTTTCAACTTTAACTGACGCTATTATTAAAGCAAAACCGTCAGCTGCTAAAGGTACTTACATTAAATCAATGTATTTAACAACTACAATGGGTCCTTCAATTAAACTTGAGCCCAAAGATGTTGTTTCAGAAATCAAAGAACATGTTAACTAATTTAATAACTAAGTTCAAAAATAGCACGGCGGGGAGATTTATCCTCTCCGTGCTTTCAAATTTTTTTAATTGGGTACACCAAAAATCATTTTTCGGAGTTTTTAGAAAAGTAGACAGAAAGTTTATGAAATTCCTTTTTGTGGGTGCACTCAATACTGCATTTGGATACAGCGTGTATGCCGTTTTTATTACACTACATGCTTCGCACAATATAGCACTTACTATTCAGTATATTTTAGGTGTTCTATGGAATTTCAAAACGACAGGGGTTATTGTATTTAAAAATCATGACAACTCAAGAATTATTAGGTTTTTCCTTTCATATATTGTGACTTATTCAATAAATTTGGTATGTTTAAATATACTTGTTTATTTTGGGGTCGGCAAATATCTTTCGCAGGCTATTATGGTTCTGCCAATGGCAATTTTGTCGTTTATTATTTTTAAAACATTTGTATTTAAGGTAAAAAAACAAGAGGGCTAAAAAATGCTAATAATGAGGTATAACGGTGGTTTAGGTAATCAAATGTTTCAATTTGCAGCGCTTGCCTCTTTAGCAGAACGTCTTAGGGTAGATTTTTATTTCGATTGCGATTTTTTTAATCATTCTTATTCTCGTCCTTATCAAATGAACATTTTTCTTGACGATAAAAAAGAAATAAAAGGGCTGAAATACAAAGCTTTGTGGATGTTTAGGAAATATATAAAAGATAAATTTCTAAATTTAAACGTATATTGTGAAAAAGATTTTAATTTCGAACAAAGATTTAATGAGATTACTGATAACAGCTATATATACGGCTATTTTCAAAGTTATAAATACATAGATGAGGAACTTATAAGAAAATACTTTACTTTTAAAATTGAGCCTGATGAAGTAAATAAAAAGCTTTTAGATGAAATAAATTCAAATGAGTCTGTTTCAATTCACATAAGACGCGGTGATTACGTTTCAAAAAAAAGATACAGTGGTATTTATAACCATCTTGATATTGAGCATTACAAAAAGGCAATGGAAATTGTTGCACAAAAATTGTCAAAACCTGTGTTTTATGTTTTTTCCGATGATATAGGCTGGGCAAGGGAAAATTTAAACTTTGAGGGTTGTCCAAACTGTCTTGAGAAAAATGCAGCTTTTGTTTTTGTATCTCACAATCAAGGGGAAAAATCCTGGGAAGATTTAAGACTTATGTCAAACTGCAAGCATAATATTATTGCCAATTCAAGTTTTTCTTGGTGGGGTGCATATTTAAACTCAAATTCGAACAAAGTTGTCGTAGCACCAAAGAAATGGTTTCAAAAAATTCAAAATAATCCGCATGACCTTTATCCTGAAAACTGGATTTTAATTTAGAATTTTACGGATTTCATATAATTTGCGGTTATTTGTTGGTTGTATTTTTTGCAATCACGCATTGAAAGAAGTACTTTTGTAGTTTGTGGTGTGTCTTTCTTGCTGACATTTGGGCTTTTGTACGCTCCTAATGTACCTTCGACTGTTTTAAAGGGTACATTTTTTACATCAGCTTTAAAATTAACATAAGGAATAGTTTTTCCTTTTGCAATAATTGTGCCTCTACCTGTAATTTCAAGATTTTCAAGTGTTATAAGAGAATCTTTTAAACTCTCAAGCGCTTCATTAATTTTTAAATCTATTTTTTTATTGCCAAAGTCCTCAGGTGTAATAACATTTTTATCTTTTAAATCGATAATTGTAATTTTTTGCCCTGTTGGCATATATTGTGCGTTAAATTTTCTGTATCCAAAAAGATTTATTGAGCGCGTTAGTCTGTAATCGCTTGATACAGCTGAAAAATCTCCAAAGTCTTTTGATTGTTCCAAAAGTTCTTCTCTCGGGGGACATGTAAATTCATTGTATTTTGTCACAACAAAATCGCATCCGCCAAAAAAGAAAAATGCAATTAATAATGCTGCAAATATTATTTTTCTTATCAAACTTTTTAAACATCCCATTATAGTGACTCTCGCGTATTTAATTTTTCACAATTTTATTTTATCATATAAAAAATGAGAGATGAAATATTAACAAGTTCAAAAGATGTTGATTTTAATAAAGCTACAAAGAGTTTGCAGGCTTATTTGGAGCTTAAGAAACAACATCAAGATAAAGTTTTATTATATAGAATTGGCGATTTTTATGAAACATTTTTTGAAGATGCACTTGTGTTCTCAAAAATCTGCGATATTACCTTGACCTCTAAAAAATATGGCGAAATAGGAAAAGTTGCTCTTGCTGGCATCCCTCATAAAATTTTTCCGGTTTATGTAAAAAAACTTATTGAAAATAATTGCAAGGTTGCCCTGGCAGAACAATTTCAAGATTCCGAGGGAAACTTTTACAGAAAGGTTGTAAGAATTTATACCAGTGCAACAGTTTATGAAAATGAGTTTTTGGAGTCTGACAAGAACAACTATTTGGCTGCAATTTTTAAATCGCAAAATTTTTACGGTTTTTCCTATTGCGATGCTTCAGATGGCTCTTTTTATGTTACATGCGGTACGCAAGAAGAAATAAAGCGCGAAATGGTTAAAATTGCGCCAAGTGAAGTGCTTGTAAATGTACAAGAAATGATTTTTGAATATAGGGAGCAAATCAAAGACATACATTCCTTTTGTTTATGTCCCGATTATTTTAGAGAAGGAAAAATAAAACTGCAAGACGGAGAGTATAAAAACGGCTATTTGTGTGCAAACGCTATTGTTAACTATCTTTCGGAAAATCAAAAAGAATTTGCCCCAAAACTCGATGAAATTAAAAAATACAGCATTTCAAACTTTTTATCTATGGATTTTACCACAAGAAGGGGGTTGGAATTAACAAGAACACAGGCGGATTTTAAAAAACGCGGCAGTCTTTTTTGGTTTTTGGATTCTACCAAGACCCCTATGGGTAGAAGGCTTTTGAGAGAGTGGATGAGTGCTCCCTTAAATAATTTAGATTTAATTTTAAAAAGGAGACAAGTACTGAAAGAGTTTTGTTCAAAACCCTCCTTGCGCCATAAAACAGAAGAATTTTTGGATAATTTTTGTGACCTTTTAAGGTATAGTGCAAAAATTTCGAACAAAACAATAACCTATAAAGAATTGATGGAAATTTCCTCTGTTCTTTCAAAGTCATTGAAAATTAATGAAATTATTTCAGAGCTTGATTTTTGCTCTTTGGAGATAACCAAAGAGTGCATAGAAATTTTAAATGATTTTTCAAATATTATTATCCGTATATTTGATGAAGAAAGTTCTTGTAATAATTATCAGTATTTACCCGTAAAAGATGGCGTAAATCCTCGTCTTGATTTACTAAGAAATGAACTGGATATATTAAATGGCGAACTTTTAAAATTGGTCGAAAATCAGAAAAAGATAATCCAAAAAGACGTAAAGATAAAATATATGCCGAATTTAGGCTATTGCTATGAAATACCCGCAACTTCCATTGAAAAAATTGAGTCTGATTGTATTATTAAGCAAAAACTGGCAAATACTGTCAGGTATTGTGATAGGCATTTATCAGAGTTAGAAGAAAAAATTTGTTCTCAAAAGTATGCAATCTCTGAAATAGAAAAAGATATTTTTGATAATCTAAAAACTTATTGTATGGAACTTACACAAAAAATAAGGATTTTTGCAAGAGTTAGCGCTTATTTAGATGTTGTGAATTCTCTTACAAATGTAATTTTAGAGAATAACTTTTGTGAGGTTAACTATAACAAAGATAATATTTTTGAATTAAAAGATACAATGCACCCTTGTGTTTACAAGCTAAACGGTAATTTTATAAGAAACGATGCAGTTTTAGACAAAGACAAAATTTCTTGCATTTTAACCGGTGCAAATATGTCTGGAAAATCAACATACTTAAAACAAAACGCCATTGCGGTTCTAATTTCTCAAATGTGTGGATTTACTTGTGCAAATTCTGCAAATATGGGGCTTTTTGATAAAATTTTCTTCCACTCTCTTATTTTTGATAATTTAAAAGAAGGTGAGTCAGCTTTCTATGCTGAGATGAAAAACATCACAAATATTTTGCATAACTCAACACAAAAAAGCCTTATACTCTTTGATGAACCTGTAAAAGGCACGCAAAAAGATGATTCTGAAGCTATATTGCTTGCAATTTTAGATAATATTGAACAAAAAATTAGCGCCAAAACAATTACTGCAACACATTTTACCTCTATTGCAACAAAAAAGGAAAATGACAGTGCTTGCGAAATTGTTTTTATAGATTCAAAAACAAAAAAAATTCAAAAAGGTGTTTGTAAATCCTCTGAAGCGTTTGATGTTGCGCTCAGTGCAGGATTGGACAAAAGTATAATAGAGCGTGCAAAATGCTATGCCTCAGGCGAACTGTAAAATACTTTTTTTGACGGATAATAAAAAAATAAAACGCTGCCATAATATTTTTATGAATCAAAGAAATTTTATAGCGTATATTTGGAATAATTTACATCCTGTCACTCACTTTTGGATTATTATCAGTACAATTGGTTTTATGTGCCTTTGTGCTCTTTTTAATGTCGGTTAGATGAAAAACTGAGTAAGGAAGTAAATTCCGTTTGTATTTGTATTTGTTTTTTCGTTATTTGAAAAAACATAGTTCAGCGCGAATTTTAATCTTTGTTTAAATACAAAATAGTTAATACCTACGCTGTACTCATGATTTACATCATTAGATTGTTCAAGATTTGTGTCAAAATAATCATATCGAGCAAGCAGTTGAAGCTTTGGTGTAAAATTCCAACCGACGGTTGTAAAAAAGCCTTGACGTCTTCTTGGGTCTAAATAATCTCCGTTTGAACCATCTGCGTACGCATATTCAAAATTCATCAGAAATTTTTTATACTCATAAGTCATTGCGGCAGAATACACTCCATAGTTTTCGCCTCTGTGCCCAACATCAGCTCCTGCGTAGAACTTTAGGTTTCTAAAGTAACTGCCTTCTTGATTGTAAAATGGCCTAACTCCCACCCTGCCTATAAATTCCGCTCCGTCTTTAAAGCCTTGAGTGAAACGTGTGCTTGTGTAACCGCCAAGGTTATATTCAAAGGCACCTTTGTGTCCTATAAAAGAAATTCCTGTCGAGATTGCATCGCCAAATTCTCTTGAAATTTGTGCCCTTCTTGCAAAAGGTAGTGCAAAAGAGCTCATTGAACCTTCTAGCCCTATAGGTGAGCGTGATACACCAACTCTCATTTTGTGTGCGTCACTGAAATTTCTTTCTACATACAAATTTGAAAATTTGCCAAAAAATGCGTTGTCTAAATCGCTTACATCGCGTGTAAAGGCGTATTCTGTAAAAAACCTGTATTTATTTTCCAAAAATTTCGATTCTACAACCGCATTTATGTCAAAAGGATAAGTTGTATTTAAATTTCCTCTGCGCTCCTCAAAACTTGCAATGCCTTGAAAACGTAACTCGCCTGATATTTCGTTTATGTATTTGTTATCAAATCTCAGCATCTTTTTTTTGGCAAAAGTTTTTTCACCGAATAGTTTTAAATCCCAATCATCATCATCATCAAATTCAACATCGGTTGTCGTATCACCATCTATTGTTTCATCAAGAGTAATTATTTCATCTTGCAGAACTTCTTTTTTGATATTGGGAATTAGCCCCTCGTTTTCTACAATAGCCATTGTTGGTATAACGGGGAGTATAAAAAAACAACACAGTGTGATTAACGTCCTTTTCATACTTTTTTGGGGTTAGATATATATATTAACATAAAACTTAAAAAAATGTTTGTTTTTGCCTCTTTTATGTTATACTTAACTTAGTATTTCAAGAGAAATACTCGGATTATTTAAGAGAAAATTCCGGAGCGGCTTTTAAACCGTTCTTTTTTTTCAAAAAAATAGGGTAAAAATGCGCGAACACTTTAATAAAAAAGAAATATTAGAAAAACTTATTCCGGTTGTGGAAAATACTGCTATGCGCTATAACATAATACCGCTTGAGGTTTCTTTGGAAAAAGAAAATGCACACTGGTTTTTAAGGATTTTTATATATTGTGCAGATCACCCAGTTTCGCATCAAGATTGCGAAAATATTACGCGTGGTTTGGGTGATTTTTTAGATGAGTTAATTCCTTTTAAATATTATCTTGAGGTTTCATCTCCTGGGCTTAATCGTAAAATGAAAAGCACAAGAGAATATATAATATTCAGGGGAAAAGATATAATTATAAAAGTTAAAAATCCTCTTGAGGGTATAAACACAAAAACAATAAAAGCTGTTTTGATTGATTATAAAGAAGGTCAAGGGCTTGAAATAAAAACAAAAGAAGAAGACAAAAATTATTGTGTTCCACTTGATAATATATTTAGTGTCAGACTTGATGAAGATATAAAAATTAAACAAAATAAAGGAGAAGATAATGATTAAAATCGGTACTGCGCTTTTTGAAGCTGCTGAACAGTTAGAGCGTGAAAAAGGAATTTCAAAAGATGTCCTTGTAAGCTCTCTTTGCGACGCTTTGGTTGCTGCTTATAAAAAACACATAAGAGATAAAGACGCTGAAAATGTTGAAGCAATTTTAGATGAAACTACAGGCGAAATCGGTGTTTTTAGAACAAAAGTTGTAGTTAGTGAAGTAGAAGATGAGGATACTCAAATTTCTTTAGAAGATGCAAAAGAAATTGACGAAGAAGTTGAACTTGATGATGAAGTTAAAATTGAAGTAACTCCTGAAAACTTTGGCAGAATTGCAGCGCAAAGCGCAAAACAGGTTATTACCCAAAGGATTCGTGAAGCAGAAAGAAAACTTGTTTTGGATGAATTTATGTCCAAAAAAGGTACGCTTATTACCGGTATAATTCAAAGAAGGGACGATAGAAACGTTATAGTTAATATTGGTAAAACTGACGCTGTTATGCCTTCTCGTGAACAAATCCCAGGTGAATACTATAAGCCGGGCAACAGAATAAGAGTTTTTGTTTTGGATGTAAAAGAAACATCTCGCCTTCCTCAAGTTATTGTTTCTCAAGCTCATTCTGAAATTGTAAGAGAACTTTTTGAACTTGAAGTACCTGAAATTGAAGATGGTATTGTAGAAATTAAATCAATCGCGCGCGAAGCAGGTTTTAGGACAAAACTTGCAGTTTGGTCAAATGACCCATCTGTTGACTCTGTAGGCGCGTGTATTGGGCCAAGAGGTTCAAGGATACAAACTATTGTCGGTGAGTTGAAAAATGAAAAAATCGACATTGTAAGATATTCGCAAGATCCTGTTGAATATATTGTAAATGCGCTTTCTCCGGCAAGAATTATCTCTGTTGATATTTTGGCTGATGATGAGAACAGAAAAGAAGTTTTTGTTATTGTTCCTGATGATCAACTATCCCTTGCAATAGGCAGAGAAGGTCAAAATGTAAGATTAGCACACCGTTTAACAGGTTGGAAAATTGATATTAAATCAGAATCTCAAGCACGTGCTATGGAAGATGAAAGAGAAAGGCAAGTGCTAGAAGAAATAAAAGAACAAGAACAAGCAGACGAAGTTGTTGAACAAACTCAAGAAGAAACACAAGAGGAAAATGCTTAGAGTTTTTGTTGTCGGATATGACAAAATGCTAAGTGCCTTAATTTCCGGTAGTGTGTATGCAGGACATAAGGTAGTTGGCGCAATGAGAATTGACAGGGTAAATTATTCCAAATTTGCCCTGTTTTTAAAAGATATATTTGCGCCAAGTAAAGATTATTCTCTTATTAAAGCTTTTGGAGCAAGGGATGTTAAAGCAAGTTCAATTAATTCAAAGGAATTTATAAAAGAGTTTGAAAAACTAAAGCCTGATGTCATTTTAGTTGGTTCATGGAGTGAAAAAATATCCCAAAAGATTGCGAAATTGCCGCGTTTAGGCACTATTAACTGTCATCCTTCACTTTTGCCAAGGCACAGGGGTGCTAATCCTTACTTTTGGACAATTTTTTCAGGTGAAGATTTAACAGGAGTTACTTTTCACTATGTTGATGAAAAGTTTGACTGTGGTGATATTTTAATGCAAGAGGCAGTTACGATTGATTTAAATATGACATCAGGCGAACTTCGCGACCGATGTTCAAAATATGCCCAAGGTATGGTTGGAGAACTATTAAATAAGCTTGAGAGGGGTGAAATAACACCTCAAAAGCAAGATGAGAGTCGTGCAACATACGAATATCAAATTGAATATAAGGATATAATTGTAGACTTAAGAAAATCAAAACTTAATATCCATAATCATATCCGAGCGCTAAAGCCTTGGTATACGCCAATTTTTAAAGACAACGCAAGGAAAATTGAGATAAAAAAACACAGACTGCTTGCATTGGATGACAAGCACAGTGCAGCAAAAATAGGCTCTGTTGTTTTTGAGAACTCAAAGATTATTATTGTTCGAGCGCTGGATTGTCTTGTTGAAATTACTAAGTAATATTGTTTATAACTTCAAGCGAGCTTTTTGCTTTATTTAGGGTATAAAAATGCATACCTCTTGCGCCAAATTCAATAAGTTTTTCGCACTGCAATGAGGCAAATTCAATACCTGCTTTAATTGTATCCTCTTTTGAGTCTTTATATTTTTCAAAGTAGTTCATAACCTTTGAGTCAATTTTTGTACCTGAAAGTTCAACAATTTTTTTTAGTTGGTTGTAGCTTATAATAGGCATAATCCCTGGGATTATGGGAATGTTTATACCTTTTTTTGAACAAATATCAAAAAATTTATAATAACTTTCATTATCAAAGAAAACCTGAGTATAGGCAACTTTTGCGCCAAGATTTTGCTTTTTTAAAAGTACATCAATATCGTCATCAAAAGTTTTTGCTTTGGGGTGCTTTTCAGGATATGCGGCAACCGCAAATTCAAGCTCAGAGTGTTTTCTAAGGTATTCTATTAAATCCAGTGCGCTTTTAAAATCTCTGTAGCACACGTCAATTTCCTGTGGCTCATCCCCCCTTAAGGCTAAAATATTTGTAATTCCAAGCTCCTCAATTTCTCGAATGTATTTTTCAATATATTGTTTGTTTGAGCAAACACAGGTAAAATGTGGCATAACAGGTTGTTTCAAGTGGTTTTTAAGTTCTTTTACAATATCAAGAGAGGTGTTTCTGTTTGAGCCACCTGCGCCATAAGTTACTGAGATTAATGCCGGTTTTTTTTGATTCATTTTTGCAAGTTCTTCAAAAAGGTTTTGGGTGTCACCATTTTTTGGCGGGAAAACTTCAAAAGAAAAAATAAGTTTGTTGTATTTTGCATATATCTCACTCAATTTCATTGTTTATCCCTTTCTCTATTGCCCAAAATAATCCCATATCGTTGAAATTTGCTTTTAGTTTTAAACTTACAAAATTTATATCTTTTATAAAAGGCAGAATTTTTACTTCATCTTTTTGAGTTGTGATTATTGTATTTGTACCATTTTCTTTTGCTTTTTCAATTAAATTATTTATATCGTCCTGACTGTAGGCATGATGATCTTTAAAAGTTTTTTTATAAACAATATCAAAATGATTTTTTAAGTATTCATAAAATTGCTCAGGTTGTCCGATGGCACAAAAAGCTGCTGCCTTTTGGTTTGACGGGATGATTTGCAGGGAGTTTTTAATGTTATAAAAACAGTCCTCAACAAAATTACACACTGTGATTTTGTCTGATTTTATTTTTTTTGTAATTTCTATTACAGCTTCTTGTACTTGTGCATTATTTTTATTGGTAACTATAAAATAATTTGCCCTTTTTGCTTGATTTACAGGTTCTCTTAGCGGGCCAAGAGGAAGTAAAAAGCCGTTTCCGAATTGTTTTTTTGAGTCAACTACAAGTATGCTAAAATCTTTTTTAATTTTTCTGTTGGAAAAGCCGTCATCAAGCACAATTACTTCACTGCCGTAATTGTTTTGTGCAAAGTTTACTGCTTTTACTCTGTCGCGGCATGTTAAAATTACGCAGTTTTGTGTGTTTTTAGCGCACAACAAAGCTTCATCGCCACAGATGAGTCCGTCATTAAAATATGTTTTTTTATAATCTTTTATTACATTTACGTTTTTATTGTTTAATTTTGCACCGTAACCTCTTGATATTATTGCAGTTTTTTTATTTAAATTATTCGCAATATAATTTGCAATTTCGCACACGATTGGAGTTTTCCCGACTCCGCCCGTTGTTAAGTTGCCAACACATATAACATAAGGCTTCACTTTTTTTTCTTTTAAAACCCCGAATTTGTAGAGAATGTTTTTTGATGAAATAACCATATAATAAAAAAATGCAAAAAAGCCTAAGGGCAAGAAGAACAAGCTTTTTGAGGCTTTTTTGTAGTGATATTCGTTTATTAAAACTTTAATATTTTTCATTTTAGAACATTAATCTAAACAGCAAGAAGCGTTTATTTAATTTTTCCGAGAACTTCCTTAAATTCCTTGATGTTACAACGGTATCAGAGATTATTGTATCTACGCTTGCTTTTTGGCAAGGGTCAAGATTGTTTAAATTGTTCAAAGTTTTGTTAATGTTGGCAGAAATTTTATTTATATTTGAAACAGTAGATGAAATATCATTTTTGAGCTTATCATCTTTTGTAAATTCGTTCATATATGAAGAAATATCTGCCAAATTCCTTGAAATTTCATTCAAATTTGTGATAATTTCTTTTGTCTTCTTGTCTTCTAAAAGAGTATTTACGTTTTTAGAAAGTTCACCCACCGATTTTGTCGTTTGAACTATAGAGTTTTTAAGCTCATCATCGTTCGTAATTTCATTTAAACTGTCTGTAAGAACGATAAGTTTTGATATTAGTTTGTTAGATTGTGTCAACACGTCTTCAAGCTCATTTTTGGATGAGTCTATAAGCAGTTGAGCTTTGTCTAAAGTAGTAGAGGCATTTAGCGTTAAGTCGTTGATGTTTTTAATGCTTTCTTTTAATTCGCCAACCATTTCGTCAGAGAGAATTTCTGAAATTTTTTCGTTTGTTTCGTTAAGCGACTTTGATGCTTTATAGTTTATTTCCATAAAATCGCTAACGCGCATTGGTTCAATTACCGTATATTTTAAACTTGAATCTGGAGCATAGAGTTTTTCGCCGTCAAGAGTGTAGAAAATTAACTCGTTGTTAACAATTTTTGCTCCAATGGCGTCATTATCTAAAATTAGTCCCGGCATTGTAATTGTGTATTTTATTCTTAGAGTATTTTTGGTTTTGATTTTATTTTTTAAATCAAAAGGAATTTGACTTGTGGGCAAAACTATACACTCGTCAACATAGCCAATTTTGTGCATTTTGCCTGATAATTCCATAAAAATTTCCTGTCCTTTTTGAATGGCGGTGGTACTTTTTATGGTTTCTACAAATACCGTTTGAACTTCAGGAGGGGTAATTTCCAAGAATTGTTCCCCGATTAAACCTGACTGTTGTATTGATATTCTTGATGCGGGAGGAATCTCAACACCTTTTTCGGTTATTACAAATCTTAGTTTGATATAGCTGTCTTTTCCATTTATAACAGGTGTTATTTCTTCCACCTGACCTATTCTTAGACCCATCATTTGAACGCCCGAACCTGCACGCATGCCGTTAATGTCTTTAAATATGACATCTATTCTTTCTCCGGATGACAAGCTTCTTCCTTTAATCCACAAAACTGTAAATATAAGGATAAAGATGGCACTTAGTGTCAATATTCCTACTTTTAGCGATGATGATGATTTTTTAGGTTCCATAATACTTTCCTATTATACATTAAAAATTTTATAATGACTTAATTTGCATAGGTCCTTTTATTGATGCTGTTACAAACTGGTGTGTGTATGGATTTGTACCGCGCAAGAGTTCTTCTGTCGAGCCTTTAAAGACAATTTCGCCTTCATAGAGCATAATTGCTTTGTCTGTTGCTCTTTTTATTGTTGATAGTTGGTGCGTTACAACAAGGCAGCTTGCATTTAATTCTTTTTTAAGTTCAACAATATAGTTTTCAATTAAAGTTGATGATACCGGATCCAGCCCTGCTGTTGGCTCATCGTATAAAATAATTTTTGGATTTGTAACAATAGCACGGGCAAAGCCGACCCTTTTTTGCATGCCGCCTGAAAGTTCCGAGGGGTATTTATTTTCAATTCCTTGCAGTCCGACAATTTTTAGTTTCTGTGCAACAATTTCTTTTAATTCTTTTTGAGTATATTTGTTTCTGAACTCTTTTCTCTCTGTTAGCGGAAATGCTATATTTTCAAATACGGTCAGGAAGTCAAAAAGCGCACTGTACTGAAAAGTCATAGCAATATCAGCATTATTTGGAGTTGTAATTATCTCACCCGAGTTTGGATACAAAAGCCCGCATATAATTTTTAGCAAAGTGCTTTTGCCACTGCCTGAGAAGCCAACAACTCCAAGTGTTTCACCATCTTCAACTCTAAAACTTATGTTGTTTAGAACTTTTTTATCATTAAACTCTTTTGTTAGATTTTTAACTTCTATACCCATCTTGTACCTTTACAGATAAAATATTGATGCAAATATGTAGTCCCATATTGCAATAGCCACAAATGACCATACTACAGCTTTTGTGGTTGAAGTACCTACTTCAAGTGCGCCTCCGCGAGTAGAATAACCGCAGGAGCAACTTATAATTGCTATTGTACCTCCAAAAAAGGAGGATTTTAATAGTGCAACAAATATATCTTTTACAAAAAGCCCATGCCACATTGAATTTATAAAATTTAAATATGTTATTTCTGCGGTAAGGTTTGAAATTATTGCAGCGCAGGCTAACCCGCAAAATGTAGAAACAATGACAACAAAGGGCATCATAATTGTTCCCGCTAAGAACCTTGGCACTATTAAATACTCGACAGGATCAACATGTAAAACTTTCATTGCGCTTATTTGTTCAGTTACTGCCATAGACGCAATTTCAGAGGCATAAGATGAACCAATCATAGAAATAATTGCAAAACCTGACATAATTGCAGACAATTCTCTTACCATAACAAGGGCGGATAGTGAACCTACGTAGTTTCCTGCTCCCTGTTTTGCAAGCTCGGGGGCAATTTGCATGGCAATAATTATTGACGTCATTGCAACGATGGTAAGTGTTATAGGCAGCGAATCAACGGAAAACCTTGAGCATTGCTCTATAAGTGTACCTTTGTCCATCTTAAGAACAAACAAAGATTTGGCTACACGAACAAAATCTTTGCCTATGTTGCCCAGTGTAATTAAAAAATCCTTTATTTCATACCAAAGTAGATTTATACCTTGATAAAAAAGTGTTTTTTTAACGTTAATCATTCTTTAATTCTATATTAACAGTATTTTTTTTGCAAAACTTTACATTAAAAAACCCGCCTTATTGTGGCAGGTTCTTTAATATTAAAATTGCAGTTAACGCTTATTCAATAGTTTTGCCGGCTTCTTTGCCTACTTCTTCAGTAGCTTTGGCTAAACGTGTTTTTATAGCATCAACAAGTTCTAAAGTTTTGCCTTTTGCTTTGTTGAAAATATCAACTGCGCCTGCTTTAACAAACGCTAAAGCTTTTTTAGCTACGTTACCTTCAACGCCTTCTGAGATTTTTTTGCCATGCAAACCTGCTGCAACTGTTGCGCCTATTACCGCTGCCGCACCAATACCTGCTGCGATTGCTGCTTTTTTGTTATTTTTTTTGCCTTCGCCTTCTGCACCGCGGAATGCTTGTGCATTAGAGAAAGAATTTACACCGTTAACTTGCATATATTTTCCCTTTCCAAGTATTATCAACTTTCCTTCTGCCTTTATAAATCATGTAAATTATTGATATTGCTATTAACAATCTTAATTTGTTACATAAGTTTACAAAGTATTTAAAAACCTAACTCGCGTTTTATTATAGCATAAAAAAACTCCTAAAGGAATACTTCAGGAGTTTTTTTAAAATAAATTTAGTATAGCTTGTGGAAATAGCCAACCATTGACATATTTGACCCGTATTTTGCAACTAAGTCTGCATCATGCGCCGATATTTTGCTTGCTGCGTTTATTGTATCTTTAGCGCTATCGCTTAATGTTTGCACATTGTTTTTGTTTTTCCCTACAAGTTGTGTAACTTTTTTTGCGATTGTTTGACCAATTTCAATAAAACCTGTTTTTAGATTCTTAAAAAGCGTTCCGTCTGCACCATTTATTGCTTTTCCTTTTGTGAAAGCATAAATAGTTGTTCCAACTGCTGCAATTCCTGCGCCAACTGCTGCGACTGTTTTTAGTGTATTGCTTTCTTTTTCTTCAGGTGCTTGATTTGTTCCTTGAAAATTTGTCACATTTTGCGGCACTTGATTATAACAACCGTAAGGATTGTAAGAATAGCATCCTAAACCGTTCATTGACATAAATAAACCTTCCTTCCGTAATACTTCACCTATGTTTATATAAAAAAAATCCTGCCCAAATAATTGACAGGATTTTTAATTATGTTAATTTTTGTTACTTTAGACATTTAATTTAATGTAGCAAGGTTGGTCTATGCCGTTGATTTTAGCTATTTTATCCAATGTTTTTTGCTCAACAGTATCATCCGTATTAATTATCATGATACTTTTTTCATCTTCTCTTGCCTGTCCTTTTGCATAAGATTTTTGAGCACACTGCATACGAGAAATGTTAACTCCGTCATCGCCCAAGACGGTTGCTACAGCGCCAATCATACCCGGTTTGTTTTCATGAGGTACAATCAGCATATGTTTTTCGGGTTTAATTGAAGTATTGTATTCGTTAATTTTAACAATTCTTTTAATGTGTTGAGCAATTAAAGCCCCCGAAATTGATGTGCAACCACCGTCTGTATTTAAGGTTACAGAGATTGAGCCTATATAATCTGTTGATTGTTGAGATTTTTTTGTAGAAAGGTTTATGCCTCTTTTTTGCTCCAAAAGTGGTGCGTTAACGCAATTAACCCCAACAAGGTTGCTTGATAGAACGCCTTTTAGGATTGCCGTTTCAAGAGGTGAAGTATCAAGCTCTGCCAATTTTCCTTTAACTTCAATATCTATTGATTTTAAGTTGCCCTTAGATAATTGAGAAGCCATTTGCGCAATGTTTTCGGCTATTGGCATATAATCCTTAACGGGCTCAAGTTTTTGCGGTTTTAGGGATGGAATATTTACCGCACTTGTAGCATCTGCGCCTGATAGAACTGCAACAACCTGATGAGCAACATCAAGAGCAACGTTTATTTGTGCTTCATCAGTGCTTGCTCCTAAGTGGGGAGTAAGCACAACGTTTTTGCCAAAGCCTAAAAGTACGTTGTTTTGGATATTTTTTTCATCTTCATATACGTCAAGGGCGCAAGATGCAACCTGTCCTGACTCAAGCGCTTCTTTAAGTGCATTTTCGTCAATTATTCCGCCTCTGGCGCAGTTTACAATTCTTACACCTTTTTTCATTCTGTTTATTGTGTTTTTATTGATTAAAGATGTTGTTTCTTTTGTTTTTGGTGTGTGAATTGTAATAAAATCACACATTCCCCAGAAATCATCCAAATGTTGAATATATTTTGCGCCCATATTTTCAACCATTTGAGCTGAAGTGTACGGGTCAAATACAACAACTTTCATACCAAGTGCAAGCGCTACTTCTGCAACATGGTGTCCAATTTTACCAAGTCCGATAATACCCAAGGTTTTACCGAAAACTTCGACACCTGTAAATTTTGAACGTTCCCATTTACCTTCTTTTACTGACTTAACGGCTTCAGGGATGTTTCTTGCCATAGATAACATCATTGCAACAGTGTGTTCGGCAGCTGCATTTGTGTTGCCGTCAGGTGAGTTTACTACAATAATACCTTTTGATGTTGCCGCATCAAGGTCAATGTTATCTACACCAACACCTGCTCTGCCTATAATTTTTAAGTTTTTGCCTGCTTCAATAATTTTCGGTGTAACTTTTGTTTGGCTTCTGACTAAAAGTGCGTCGTATTCGCCAATTATTTTGCATAATTCATCTTCGTCCATTGTTGGAAGATTATCTACATGAGCCACTTCTTCTACAATTTTAACGGCAGCTTCATTAATTTTATCCGTAATTAAAACTTTTGCCATATTATACTTTCCTTATTTTTTTAGTTTGTCAATTGTTGCTTTTAAGCTTGCAAGTGCAGTTAATACATCACGTTCTGTTACAAAGCCTAATGTTCCCATTCTGAAAATTTTATCTTTAAGGTCATTTTGACCGTTTGCAACAACGATATTGTAGTCGTTTTTAAGAGTTTTTCTTATATCAGGAACACTTACGCCTTCGGGTGGTAAAACAGCAGTAATGGCGTAGCTTGCAATGCTTTCATCTTCCACAAAAAGTTTTAGACCCATATCTTTAAGACCTTGTCTTAAAAGAGTTGCGTTGTGTTTATGGCGTGCAAAGATATTGTCTAAACCTTCTTCCCTCATCATTTGAAGTGCTGTATCCAATGCAACAAAAAGGTTTACAGCAGGTGTCCAAGGTGTTGTGTCTTTATCCAAGTTCTTTTTGTGATCATCCCAATTAAAGTAGAAACTCGGATATTTGCATTGTTTGTGTAGTTCCCAAGCTCTTTCGTTTGCAACTAAAAATGCAAGTCCCGGGGGAATCATAAAGCCTTTTTGTGAGCCTGAAATAAGGACATCAATTCCCCATTCATCCATTTTGCAATCTATTGCACCGATTGATGTAATGCCGTCAACAACAGATATTGCACCATGTTCGCGGATAATTTTTACAAGTTCTTTGACAGGATTTGTAACACCTGTTGAAGTTTCGTTGTGTGTTAATGTCACAACTTTAATTTCTTTGTTTATATCAGCGTCTAAGATTTTTTTAAGTTCATTTGGGTTAATCGCTTG
>CALUYC010000115.1 GCA_944324895.1 Candidatus Gastranaerophilales bacterium | reverse complement strand
AGAATAGAAACATCGAATGTACCACCACCAAGGTCGAATACTAAAACTTTTTCCGTTTTATCTTTTTCAAGACCGTATGCAAGAGCTGCTGCTGTCGGTTCGTTTACGATACGAAGTACATCTAAGCCTGCGATTTTGCCTGCGTCTTTTGTTGCTTGACGTTGAGCGTCATTAAAGTAAGCAGGTACGGTAATTACGGCAGAAGTAACTTTTTCGCCCAAGTAATTTGAAGCGTCATCTGCAAGTTTTCTAAGTATCATTGCAGAAATTTCTTGAGGGGTGTAGTCTTTACCGTCTATATTTTTTTTGTAATCTTCGCCCATATGACGTTTGATTGAAATAATTGTCTTATCAGGGTTTAAGATAGCTTGACGTTTTGCAAGCTGACCTACAAGTCTTTCACCTGTTTTTGAAAAACCAACTATTGAAGGAGTTGTTCTTGAACCTTCAGCGTTAGCAATAACAGTCGGTTTACCACCTTCCATAACGGCAACGACTGAGTTTGTCGTACCTAAATCGATACCTATTGTTTTTGCCATGATATATAATCTCCTATCTATCAATTTCTTTAATTTTAATTTATCACTTTATTTGCATGCGCCTTAAAAAATAAACAAAAAATTAATAATTCAAACATAAATTTTTAATGCAAGGATAATTAAAATTATTCCTGAAAAAATCTCAAGATATTTTGAGGGAAATTTTTTAAACAAATATCCGCTAAAAAAACCTAATAACGAAACAACAAAAGTGATAATGCCAATTATTGCCGAGGCTAAAAACAAAGGTGCGTCAAGAAAGCGAAAATTCACACCTGCAGCAAGTGCATCTATACTTGTAGCAAGCGCAATCATTAACAAACACTTTAAAGACAAACAGCAAATATCAGATTTTGTATCAACATCTTTTTTTATTGCATCGTATATAAATTTAATCCCAAGTACAAAGAAAATAGCACTTGCAATAACCGATGCAAAAGTTTTTACATATTCATATATTACACTGGCGAAAACAAATCCCAATATAGGCATGAGAAACTGAAAAAAACCTGTAAAAAGTGCAAGCAAAAAGGAGTTTTTACGTTTATTTTTACAAATTATTAATCCTTGCGAAAAAGATACGACACCAGCGTCTATTGATAATGCTATAGCCAAAAAAATAATGTCATATAAATTCATTAAATAATTCTAACAAAGTTATGCTATATTGAAAAGATGAAAAGCATGATATTAACAGCAACAGCAATATTTTTTGCAATTTGTGCAATTTTAAACGCAATAGTAATTATTAGATATTCAAAACTTTTGGGAAAATACCATGACCTTTTAAAATATCTAAAATCCTTAAGTAATTGCATATCCTCGGCACGTTGGGGAAATTTGCAAATAAGGGCAAAAAAAGGCCCGACAATTTTAAGTGAAGAAATATCAAAAGGGCTAAACAGCCTTCTAGAGAGCATATTAGACAGAGATAAAATGATTCAGGAATATGTTGAAAAAGAAAAAGAAAACAACGACATAAAAGAAGATTTTATAGCAATGCTCACACATGATTTAAAAGTTCCAATAATAGCTCAAGACAACACTTTAGATTTACTTTTGGATGACAAGTTCGGGCAGCTTAACGGTGAGCAAAAAGATGCAATAAAAAATATAAAAATATCAAATTCAGATTTGAGACATCTTGTAGAGTCACTTTTAGACTCACACAAGTTTGAAAAAAAAGGTTTTGTACCAAAAATTCAAGAAGGCGTAAATTTGAGAGAGTTTATTGACGATATAATTGCTCAGGCAAATTCTATAGCTTCCCTACACAATAAAGTAATAAGACTTTATGACCATTTGGAACCAAACTATACAATAAGTACGGATATTTTTCTTTTAAGGCGCGTTATTCAAAACCTAATTTTAAATGCAATTTCATATGGTATAAATTCAGACTATATAGATATAACTATAGAAAATAATGATACACAATACATAATACGCGTTCGCGACTATGGACTGGGCATTTCAAAAGAGAATATGGATAAAATATTTAACAAATATTACTCAGCTGCAGAACTGTATTCTAAGGCAAGTATGGGACTTGGGCTGTACTTATCAAATAAAATCATAAACTCACTTGGCGGCTCAATTCGAGCAGCAAGTGAAGAAAATAAAGGGGCTGAATTTAGCATAATTTTTACTATCTAATAGCAATTTTTCATGTTCATAGTTTTTATACACTTGCAAGTTCAAGCAAGGAATAATCATGAAAGTAATTTTTTTTAGCACTCCAAATATACAGTTGCGCAAAACCCCAATTAGAAACAATCAAAATATCAAGTTTTCATTACCCAAGGATACGGTTAGTTTTAGCGGCAAAATAAATCCGTCAAAATTTAGTGCAAACGAACAAGCAGCACTAAGTATTGCAAGCAAATTAATTCAGCTAAAAAAAGCTGACAAGCTAAATAAAGCAGAAATTTCGCAAGTTCTTAATATGGTATCTCCTGTACCAATAAGTGTTCATGATTTATCGGAAATACCTCCGCAAATTGCAAGAAATATAGCGCCAACAACAGTAGCTCATATGCTTCCAGGTTTTAATCCGCAGGATTTATCGCTGGCTCAAGCATTTATATACTTAAAAGACGCAAAAACATCGACAGATGCTGGAAATATAATAGCAAATGCAGCCCATGAGTTCACTCATGTCTTACAATATAATGGCGATAAAAGCTATTACGGCATTAAAAATTATACAAACAATCCAGAAAGCTTAACAACGATAGCAAGGAGCGGACAAGCAATATATCAAGCTATTTTCAACGCAACACTAAAAGCGCTATACCAAAATGCCGAGTTTAATCGCAGAATAAAAGGCAGACCAGAGTTTTCAATTAACGATATAGAACGTTATATGGATAAGCAAGGCGTGCTAAAAAATATGGATACAGATTTTAAAAACCTGTGCGCAATAGCACTCAGAGTAGAGTCCGGAGCGATTTTAAAACAAGATAAAGCACTGGACAACGTTGATATTGTCAAAATAATAAAAAACTGGGTTAAACAGTACTGCGAAATGGAAAAAGAGGCCTATAATGTTACTATCGAGGTTTTAAAACGATACGGAAAATTTAACCCCGAAGTGTTGACAGACAGGTCAATCGCACGCGGACTACATAGTGCAATAGCACGCGTGCTGTAACAATATTATTTAACCCTTACTTTCGGTACAACTGACATACCAGGTACAATATTATATTCGTTTTTGTCTATTTCTTCATCAAATACAATTTTTACAGGTATTCTTTGGACGATTTTAACAAAAGAACCTACTGCATTTTCAGGTGGGAACATGCTTGATTTAGCACCGGAGCTTCTTTGAATAGAATCAATTTTGCCCTTGAATTTTTTGTTAGGATAAGTATCAACTTTAATTTCCACGCTTTGTCCGGGTTTCATATGGCGAAGCTGGTTTTCCTTAAAATTGGCAACGACCCAAACTTCATCAGGAACTATAGTGAACAAAGGAGAACCTACATTTACATACATGCCTTCTTCAACTTTTCTGCTGGAAACAGTACCGTCTTGAGGTGCATATATTTTAGTATAAGATAAGTTTAATTTTGCTTGATCGCGCTGTGCTTTCAACTCTTTAATTTCGGCATCGGCAACTTTTGAGTGCCCTTTAGCAGACATAACAGCTTGTTCCGCTGACATTTGTCTTGCTAATGCATTATCATATCTTGTTTGCGCGTTATCCAAAAGTTGTTTTGAAGCAGCGCCGCTTTTGTACAAATTTTTATATCTGTCTAAATCCGCTTTTGCGGCTGAAATCTCTGAATTAGCAGCATTTCTAGCAATGACTGCATTTTTTTGCTCGAAAAGCGCTTTTTCGTATTTAGCTTGAGCTTGCTCTAACTTAATTTCATAATCGGCAGGGTCAATAACTGCAACCAAATCACCCTTTTTAACCCTTTGGTTATCATCAATATGTACCTCTATAATTTGCCCTGAAACTCTCGGTGCTACCTGAACAGTTGTGGTTTCCACATAAGCATCGTCAGTTGACTGATATTTCATAGAATTATGAATAAAAAAACCAACGAACACAACAGCTATAGCACATAAAATTATAACAAGTTTTTTATTTGGTTTCTTACTTTCTTTTAACTCATTTACATTGTTTTCTTCAGCCATATTTACCTCTATATTTGCATATCTACAATTTGTTTAATCGCATCTCTTATCTTTTTAAGTGACGCTCTTAAAATAGTTAAATCTTCATCACTAATAATTTTAGAAATACTTTCTCTAAATGGTTCAAATTTTTGCGAAATTTGCTCCAAAAGAATTTCGCCCTTTGGGGTAATATTTACCTTTCTGATTAATCTGTTATTTTTAGTATCATTATGTCTTACAATATACTCTTTTTTTTCCAATGAGTCTAAAATTCTTCCTGTGTTAGCTCTGTCTTTTAGCAACAACCTTGCTAAATCTCTTTGACACATATTCTTATTGCAAGAAACCGTATCTAGCATGGCAAATTCTTCAGGGTTAAGTTCATGACAAACCCTGTTAAATAATTGAGTCAACATTGCCTTGCAATATTTAGATGTTAAATCTATCTCGTAAGAAGGTGAATCGGTATAGTGTCTGATTTGTTTTCTTTTAGATTCATTATTTGCTTTAGTATTCATATTATCTTCTATGTTGTAAAAAATACATGTTGCAAATGCAACAATCTTATGCTAGCATACTGTCATAAAAATTGCAACACTAAAAGGAAACAAAGTGAAAAGAATAACAGCATTAACACTAATAGCCGCACTACAACTGGGTCTGTATACTCCGGTTTTTGCAATAAATGAAAACACTCAAAATGAGTCAAAGACCATTGTATCTGCACAAAAAACTAAAAAAGAAGGTCGCTTTTTCAATAAAAAGAAAAAAGAGGCTGATTTTAAAATTAAAACAGAATATATTAACACTGACTGGTGGAACAGCTTTCAAGACCCATATCTTGACGAATACATAGCACGCGCATTGCAAAAAAAACCATGACTTAAAAATAGCCACAATAAGCACTGAAGAATATTATCAAAATTACAAAATACAATTTGGTGCCGAGCTGCCACAGGCGGGAATTGCATTTGCGCCCGCGTTGGTAAAAATGCCCGGCATGACAGATACAGCCGGAGCTTTTGCACTACCTGGTATAGTTAACTATGAAGCCGACATATTCTTGAAAAACAGAGACAAGACAAAATCGGTACAAAAACAATATCAAGCATCTTTTGATGATGAAAGGGCAGTCTATATTTCAATAGCTTCAGCTGTCGGCACAACATATTTTAATGTTGTAAGACTCGACGAGGCAATTAGACTTCAGGAAGAAATCAATAAACAAAGGCAAGAAATTTATGATTTAATGCTTTTAAGCAACAGGGAAGGTCTTGTAAGTACTGCCGATACTATAAAAGCAAATAAAGCACTTATTAAGGGTCAATGCGACCTTATTGAATTATGCAAACAAAGAGAAAAAGCCCTTAATCAACTTGCTGTTTTAATTGGCGAAAGTCCTGAAAATATAGCATCACTAAAAAGAACAACGCTTGACGAGTTAATTGTTGCAAACAGAATTCCTGCTCAAATTTCATCTGAAATTATAGAAAACAGACCGGACTACCTAAAAGCTGCAAAAATGGTAGAAAAAGCAGGTATTGATATAAGAATAGCAAAAAAAGAATTTTTGCCCACAATCAACCTGAGTGGTCTTGCATTTTTTAACAGCACAAATTTTGGCAGCTTGTTTACAACAAGAAATATGCTTTGGTCCTTAGGAGGCGCAGCCCTATTGCCGGTATTTACCGGTGGGCAAAGACTTGCCAATTTAAGATTAAAAAAAGCACAATACGAAAGAGTATTGCAAACATACCTGAAAACAAATTTAGAAGCAATTCAAGAAGTTAACGACGCTATGGTAAGCGCTCGCATGGATTGGGACAAATTAACTCAAACCATTGAACAACAAGAACTTGAAAAAAAAGACTACAACTATAATGAAATGAAATACAAGGAGGGTACAATATCCAAACTTGATTTAATACAGTTCAAAGAAAATCTGCTAAGCATAAATCAGCTTGTGGCACAACAAAAAGTCGAATACCTTGTTGACTACATTGGTCTGTACAAAGCTTGCGGAGCACAAATTTAATTCATTCAATTCCTTTTCAATCCAAAGTCCGCGTACTATACGCACGCTAATTCAAATGGCTTATAGAAATTCTATAAGCCATTTTCTTAATAATAATTATTTAAAATTGTAGACCTTACTTTTGAACGCAATTTTTTAGACGGAATGAATAGCTCAATAGTATTAGACAATATCCTTCTAAAATTACGTTTTTTCTTACCTTGCAACCTTATATGATAGGCATACTCTATTGCAGCTTGAGAGTTAAGTGTAATCGGCACATTTTTATCTTTATTGTATGTACAATAATCAGGCATAAGTATCTTTGCAGCACCCTGACAATGTATAGAACAAGCACGCACCAAACTTAATGCTGACCCGTTATCGGTAATAAAATAAGGAAAAGCATTGCTGTCAAAAACTACTTGCTTTATAGCTTTTAGAGCAACATAACCATTTGTAAAAGACAAATTATCATCAATAATGCAATTATTAAGTCGCGTTGCTGACAAATCACAAGATTTAACAAGTCCGGAATTTGCAAAAAAGTACAAAAGCGGCATATCACTAAGCGGCTTAATGCAAGAAAGGTTATTATAATGTATATTTGTGTCGTTAGGGTTTTTAGCAAACTGTTCAAAAAATTCGTTATTATTTTTGTATAAATCCAAGACAAAATCGCAAAATTTTTGCAAAGCAGCTTGATTGTTAAAAAACGACGTATGTCCACTAATAGAGGTAATTGTCATGTCAAACTCATTTAGTGCATTTTTTGCGTTTTCTTTTTCAAAATCTGTATACAAAAGAACATCAGAATCTAAATGTATAAAATTATCGATATTATTTTTTCTTATAAATTCGTTAATTACAAACCAACGTTGAATACAGAAAAGTTCAAACTTATATAAATTTACCGAGAAATGCTTGTAATATTTTGCAAATTCGCTTGCGTCGTTAAAATAATCGCAAACACGATAAAATTCTACAAAATCGTTTTTCTTTGCAATCTTCTCGGCTTTAGAATCACCCAAAAGGATAATTCTTGAGGAGGGATTTGAGAATTTAGCTTGCTTAAGACAAATATTTAAATATTCTTGATTACCGTTATGTATAACAATGATAGGATAAGCTTGCATACCACCTCTATTAATTTACAAATCGGGATGACAGGATTTGAACCTGCGGCCCCCGCGACCCGAACACGGTGCGCTACCAAGCTGCGCTACATCCCGAAAAATAAGTATTAAATTGTCAACTCGGAGTGCAGCTTGGTATTTTTAACCTTTTTGTTTCGTGCAATGCACAAAACGTGCGCTACATCTAGAAAATAAAATCGGGACGACAGGATTTGAACCTGCGACCCCCTCGTCCCAAGCGAGGTGCGCTACCAAGCTGCGCTACGTCCCGATAATTAGTATTAATTTTCAAAATCCAATACCTAAACTATATTATCAAAAAAAATTTAATAAGCAATAATTAATCAACAAAAACATTTTCAAATGCATAAGATAATTTTGCGCAAGACTTTTTGTGCAAAGCCTTTATAGGATTTTTAAGAGCATTTGAAAAATCGTAAAGCTCATTTTTACATTGAACAAGTTCTTTAAATACATCCAAATTATCATCACTTAAATAGTTTATATTTGCACTGACTCTGAAAATAAAATCGCTGAATGTTTGACCTTGCGCACAAAATTCCCTTTCATCATATAATGTGCAAGCATGCCTGATAATAGAAATTTTATTTTCATCTAACTTGACGTTCGACATTAAAAAACTAACGTCAAAAGCACTTAACTCGTTAATTTTTGCTAATTGTTCAAAATATTTCAAATTTTCTTTATTCGCGTTGGATAAAATCTCATTTATTTCACTTTGTGAAAAACGAAATCTTGAATTAATTCCACATTCTGTTGAAAAAAGCGCACTACAAACACTTTGAATAAAATTTTTAAAGCTCATTACACTAACCTATAAATCTAACCTATGTACTAATAAAGTATTTTTCTTAGAAAAAATTGACTTTTATTAAACTTTTGTTACAACAAAAAACTACCCGAATGTCTACTATACACTCGTCAATAAAGAGTTAACATAAATGTAGTTAACAAAGGAATTGGCATATGACAGACACATCAACCACAAAAAAAGAAAAAATTATGGAGAATTTGGCGCATGATTTAAAATCTCCTATTTTTTCACAAATTAACGCACTTAATATACTCTTAAAGGACAAGAGTTTTTACTTTAATGAAATGCAAAGAGAGCTTTTAAGCGGCATTTTGACATCAAACATATACATGCGAGATATGGTTTTAAATTTATTATCCGGCTATAAAATGAAAAACTCTAAAATCAAACCAAAAGTATGCAACATAGAAGATACGATAAATTTTGCAATAAAAAGCATTGAACACAGTTTATGTGAAAACAACCACAAACTAATAATAAAAAATAACTGCAAAAGTCCATATGCCGAATATGATGAAATAGAAATAAAAAGGGTGCTTGTAAATTTGCTGTCAAACGCATCAAAACACTCTTGCAAAAACAGCGAGATTGTACTTGTGGCGCACAATGAAGGAGGAAATTTAATAATTAGCATTACAAACAAAGGCAAAATATACCTTAATCATCCTGATGATATATTTAAACCATATATGACAAATTGCAATGATAACTCGAAGTGTTGCAGCGGACTTGGGCTACACATTTCAAGACAAATAATAAAAGCACACTCGGGCGAAATAAAAGCAGAAAATTTAGAAGGCGGTTATGTAAGATTTGAATTTCGCATACCTGTTATCAATACAAATCTATAATCTTGGCTATTGCGTTTTTTGCAAGAGAATATATTTCATCCATTTGTTGTTTTGTAAAAGGTTCACCCTCAGCAGTTGTCTGGAATTCTATTATTTTGCCGCTTTTTGTTAAAACTATATTAGAGTCAACTTGTGCATTTGAATCTTCTTCATAGCATAAATCTACAATAACTTCGCCATCACAAACACCGGCAGAAATTGCTGCAATCGGCTCGATAATAGGATTTTGAGTTAACACACCTTCAAGCATTAGGTTTTGAATTAAATCGTTTAATGCAACATAACCTCCGCATATTGATGCAACTCTTGTTCCACCGTCAGCTTGCAAAACATCGGCATCTATTGTAATTGTTCTCTCGCCTAATTTTTCAAGATCAATACACGCCCTTAGGCTTCTACCTATAAGTCTTTGTATCTCTTGGGTTCTGCCTGAAAGTTTTGTTCTTTCTCTTTGGCATCTGACATTTGTCGAAGCAGGCAAAAGCGAATACTCAGCAGTCAACCAACCGCTCTTTTCTTCTTTTGGCATCCATTTTGGTTTGCCCTCATCAACACTTGCGCATACAAGAACTTTTGTATCACCAAACTCAACAAGAACAGAACCTTTTGTATGCTTGATGTAATTCCTGCTGAATTTCACTTTTCTGATTTCATTATTTTCTCTGCCGTCAAATCTCATATACCACCCTCGTTTTTTAAGAATTATAGCACAAAAGGATAATAAAAAATATTTTTTTAATCGCAAAATATTAGATTTTATGCCAATTAAAAGCTCTAAAAAAAGACATATAGTTAAACTATAAATCCTCAACTCTTCTGATTGCTTTATGCCCCCTAATTTTCAGGGGGTTTATTTTTTCCCAAAGGATTTTTATATTGCACTTTTATATTATTGAGTTCAAGCAAATATTTTTTTAATTCTGCAATATTCTCTGTTTCTTTTATTAAATCTTTGTCGGGCTCAACTTCAATACTTTCTAACTGCTTTTGAAAACCGCTTTTTTGCCCCATTAACTTTGCTACAAGCGCATCAATATCTCCAACTTTAACATCAGGATACTTTGATAAAATATCACTTTCTTTCATACCAATATCAAAACGATACAGCCACAAAAGTGTCAGAGCATCTCCACGAGTAATATTTGTAACACCATATTGATGCGGAACATACATAATATCACCCTTGTTTGGCGAGTGTCCCAAACCCAAAGAGTGCCCTATTTCATGGACTATTGTATGGTAGACCTCTGCTTCATCCATGTATTTATGATGAATAATGCCGTCAGATAATCCTATTTGTACTTCAGCGCTATAGTATGTGCCTTTTTTGTCGTAATTAAAATAACACATGCCAAGCGATTTTCTATCTACACGCTTCCACTCTAAATTAATATTAGAATCATAGAGGCTTTGCACAATGTTAAACGAAACAATTCCGCCTGTAGCACTAGTCCATGCGTCAAGCGCATTTTTGACCATTTGTTTATATTTGTAAGCTTCCTCGCTACCTTTAGAACGATACCACCTGTAATCGGCAATATGAATATTAAGGGGCATTGCCTCCTGTGGCCAACGGGAAATTTTTCCGCCATGTAAAGAATGTTGCAGATAAGTTATTCTTTTCATACAATAATAATAACATATTAATTTTAAGGGGAGATAATAAAATGAATATGATACAAATGATGCAGCAAGCACAGAAAATGCAAAAGAAGTTTAAAGAAACTCAAGACGAGCTTGCTAATATAGAAGTAAACGGTCAAAGTGCAGGTGGTGCTGTTGAAGTAACATTTAACGGACAGGGTAAGTTTAAATCAATTAAATTAAAACCCGAAGCAATTAACCCTGAAAATCCATCAGATGTTGATACAGATACTCTTGAAATGCTTGAGGACTTAATAATTGAAGCCATGACAAATGCGACAGATAAAGCGAATTCGCAAATGGAAGCTAAAATGAAAGCTATCACAGGCGGTATTAGTATTCCGGGATTATTCTAATGGAATACACAAAACCTTTGGCAAAATTAATAGAGTGCTTTCAGAAACTACCTTCAATAGGGCCAAAAACAGCACAAAGGCTGGCACTTCATTTGATTAAAATGCCCGAATACGAAGTTGAAAAATTTGCCCAAACCATGCTTGAAGCAAAAAATACAATTTCATATTGCGAAATTTGTTTCAACATGACAAGTCAAAGCCCATGCGAAATTTGTTCAAATCAACTTCGCGATAAAAATACAATCTGTGTTGTATCAGAAACAAAAGACCTTATCGCTATTGAGAAAACGAACGAATACAAAGGTGTTTACCATGTCTTACAAGGGCTAATTTCACCAATAGACGGTATCGGGCCTGATGACATTAGGGTGCGAGAACTTCTAAACAGAGTACATGAAAACAACATAAAAGAAGTTATACTTGCCCTAAACCCTTCAGTTGAAGGTGAAGCCACAAGTCTTTATTTGTGCAAACTTTTGAAACCCTTTGATATAAAAATTTCGCGTATAGCCTTTGGTCTGCCGCTTGGCTCAGAACTGGAATATGCTGATGAGATGACACTTGTAAAAGCCCTGGAAGGCAGACAAGAGCTTTAATA
Organism: Candidatus Gastranaerophilales bacterium; assembly: GCA_944324895.1. Lineage (GTDB taxonomy): Bacteria > Cyanobacteriota > Vampirovibrionia > Gastranaerophilales > Gastranaerophilaceae > Galligastranaerophilus. The sequence goes on along the minus strand of CALUYC010000115.1, from coordinate 11,714 downwards.
TTAAGCAAATGTTAAAATATATTATTTTTAATGTTATTTTTTTATGAAGTGTTAAGATATAGGTATGCCTGAAATAAAAATAGACAAAGAAAAATGCAAAAGCTGTATGATATGTGTTAGTGTTTGCCCAAAAAAATTAATCAAGGTAAACAAGGAACATACAAACCATGCAGGCAATAAATATGTAGAATTTAGCGATCCGAACAATGAATGCTTAGGTTGCGCAATGTGCGCAATAAGCTGTCCGGATATGGCGATATATGAAGTATTAAAATAGCAAGCGGAAAGAACATGTCAAAAATTTTAATGAAGGGGAATGAAGCAATAGCACAATCTGCAATTAACGCAGGTTGCATGTGTTATTTTGGCTACCCGATTACTCCTCAAAATGAAATTGGCGAGTTTATGAGCCACAAAATGCCTGAAATAGGCAGAACATATATCAGTGCTGAAAGTGAGCTTGCGGCAATAAATATGTTAATTGGCGCAGGTTCAACAGGGACTCTTGCAATGACTTCTTCTTCAAGTTGCGCCATAGCGCTTATGCAAGAAGCAATTTCATCCATGGCAACGGCGCAAATTCCCGGTGTAATAATAAGTGTCATGCGTGCAGGCCCGGGACTTGGCGATATAACACCCTCACAAGCAGATTATTTTCAATCAGTAAAAGGTGGCGGCAATGGCGACTATCGAACCATAGTTTTAGCCCCCTCAACAATAAATGAAGCAGTTATACTTACACAAAAAGCTTTTTATTTAGCAATGAAATACAGAAACCCGACAATGCTGCTTGCTGACGGAATTTTAGGACAAATGATGGAACCTGTTGAAATGCCATCGGGCAATGCTTTTGAAAAAGTCGACACAAGCAACTGGGCACTTAACGGCATTGGTGAAGAAGAAAACCAAAGAAGCGCAAGAAGCCTTATGTCGCTACATATGGGAGATGACATTTTAGAAAGACTTAACCATAAAATATTTAAAAAATACGCACAAATAGAACAAGAAGAAGTAATGTATGAAAAATATATGTGCGATGATGCAGATATTATCATTACCGCGTTCGGAACAGTTGCGCGCGTTGCAAAATCAGCTGTTAACACCGCAAGACAAAACGGCATAAAAGTGGGACTTTTCAGACCTATAACGCTATGGCCCTTCCCTGAAAAAGAGCTTTACAAAACAGCTTGTGGTAAAAAATGTGTTTTAGATATTGAATTAAACATGGGACAGATGATACAAGACGTAAAAATTGCACTTAACGGCTGCATCCCTGTCGAATTTTTCGGCAAAACAGGCGGCGCAATAATTAATTCGGTAGAAATTTTAAACAAGATAACAGAACTGTCAAAAGAGAAACATTATGAAACAAACCCTACAAAAAGTTTTTAAAAGACCAATAGCTTACAAAGAAAACTATAACTACCCGTTTTGCGCAGGTTGCGGGCATGGTGTAGTTTTAAGACTTATAGCGGAAGTCCTTGAGGAGCTTAATGTTATAGGTAAAACAATAGCAACTGCATCCGTTGGTTGTTCAATTAATCTTGATAAGTTTTATAATCTTGATATAGTAGGGGCAGATCATGGTAGAGCACCTTGTGTTGCAACAGGTGTAAAACGCTCAAAACCCGACAAAGTAGTTTTTACATATCAGGGCGATGGCGATGCCGCCACGATAGGTTTTAATGAGTTAATCCATACAGCTTTGCGCGGTGAAAACATAACAACAATTTGTGTTAACAACACAAATTTTGGTATGACAGGCGGACAAGCAAGTGCAACAACAATTTTGGGACAAGTAACAGCTACAACAAAGTATGGACGGGACCCAAAGGTTTCAGGGTATCCTGCAAAAATCTCAGAAATGATAGCAAACTGCGAAGGCGCTGTTTATGTTGCGCGTGTAGCAATTTTTTCACCACAGAGCATTTTAAAGGCAAAAGCTGCAATCAAAAAGGCCTTTGAATACCAAATAAAAGGGCTCGGTTTTAGCTTTGTAGAAGTAATTGCGGCTTGTCCGACAGGGTGGAAACTTAAACCTGTGCAAGCACTTGAATATATTAAAAATGAAGTAACAAAAGTGCATAAGCTTGGCATTTTTAAAGATTTAGCGGAAAGTATGGCATAGAAATGGAAAAAAGTATAATTATAGCAGGTTACGGCGGGCAAGGTGTGTTATTTTTCGGCACAATTTTAGCTCAAGCAGCCATGACAGAAAACAAGTTTACAACTTGGATACCGTCTTATGGAGCCGAAATGCGCGGGGGACATGCTAATTGTTCTGTTAAAATTTCAAACGAGGAGATAGCATCACCCATAATTGATTATGCAGATTACGGAATCTTTTTAAATGATAAAGCTATGGAAAAATTCGAAAAATCCATGACACCAAATTCACTTATAATAGGCAACTCGTCAATTATAAGTCAGCAACCATCAAGAGCAGATGTAAACTACAGCATGGTAAGACTTGGTGATGCTACAGCAGAGGTTGAAGGCGGGCTTTTGAACATTGTTACGCTTGGTTATTTTATCAGAAAAACAAATATACTTAAAAAAGAAAGCGCGCTAAGTGCCTTAGAATTTGTTTCTAAAAAGAAAAACCCTGCATTCCTAAAAAGAAATATTGATTCTTTTGAAAAGGGCTTTAGCTTAACATAACAAGTTTAATTTATGCCAACAAAATAAAACGGCGGATTATTCAATCCGCCGTTAGTTTTATATTTAAACCGCAACTAGAATATAATCAATAACTCTTCGCCAGGGTTTAAGCTGGATGCATTTGATAAACTTGGAACGATTAAGTATACAATTTCGTCGCCAATTTCATAAATTACGCCAAATACACCGCCAATGATATTCTTGCAAGTATCAAAAATACCTTTACCTAGTGTAATAAATGAGCTGCCGAATCTTTTTACACCTGCAACAGGTTGTAATGATAAAGTATCAACGAATGTATCAGAAAGTTCATCACCGATTTCTTCTACTCCGTTTGCAGCAATATTAACACCTGTTCCTACTGTTCTGCCGGATACACCAATAATTCTTGCAGCAGCAGAGAACGGTGCGCCGAATAATCTTGCTATAAAGTTCGGATTTTTAATTTGTGCAGCTTGTGCTTCAGTAATGTTTTTAGGGAATTCAACTACACAATCACCGTTTTTGATTTCCAAGAATTTTACTTTAATGAAGCCAGGGTTTTTAAGCCCAGGACGTTTAACTGTAACAACTTCACCTTTGACTTTTGAGCCGGCAGGGAAAACATTGTTGTTAATTTCAACTTCTTTAGTAGTAACAGCGGCAAATTTTTGTCCGATGTTTGAAGTTTTAGCGCTAATTCTGTCGCATAATTTAATGTTTAAATATACAGGTTTATAAGATTTAACGCAATCAGGAGCAAATTTATCTTTTGCGATTTTGCCGTTTGCTGTTGCGAAATTAGTTCTTAATGTACCAATTAAGTACGCAACTTGTTCTTTTGACAGGTACATATCTTCATTAACCCTTTTGGGATCGGGAACTTGATCTAAAAGTTCAGAGTTAACAACCTCTTTTGTTGCGCCCACAGCCCAAGAAGGTATGTATTCAATAGTTTTTCCGTTAAATTCAGGAACTAAAAGGCTTTTATCTGTAGGAACATCGATTAACTGAGCAACAACTGCAAAAACTTCAGCTTTTGTAATCGGTTGATCAGGTTTAAACGTTTTATCCGGATAGCCAATCATAACACCTGCATTTGTAGCTCTTGCAATCCATTCATTAGCCCAGTAATTTTGAGCAACGTCGGAATATTTTTTTGTTTTGCCAGCAGGTTTAATGTCAAAACCTTCCGACAGTACAACTGCCATTTCGGAACGCAAGATAGGCATTTTTGGGTTAAACAGCTCTCCGCCGCTTCTTTCTTTAATCAAGGAAAGGACATCTCTTGCCCAAGAATCAACATATGCAGAATCTTTGTTTTTAATACCTATTCTGTTTTTTGTTTTGTAAATCTTGCCGCCGGTTTGATAAACTTTGTTACCGTCAACGTAAGTTTGCGCTTCTGCATTAAATAATGTAGGATGCGCGTAACCTTCGATTTGCCCTTCTTTACAAGGACCTGCAAAAACAGCTGTTACGCTTAAAGCAAGTACCATAACAGAAGCTGCAAAAAGTTTTTTAATCTTTTTCATCAGTTCTCCTATCTTTTAAATCAACCCGTATTTTACATACATACAACGCCCGTATTATGAGGCAAAAACAGCAGAAAGTCAAGTAAATTGGGATATTATGTAAAGTTTTTAAAAGGTGTCAAATATTAAGAATATTGAAATTAAGCGGAATTTATGGGATAATTTTTAAACAAAAATACAACATTTAACGGAGAAAAATATGACTATCAAAATTGCGGTAACAGGGGCGCTCGGCAAAATGGGCCAAGAGGTTGTAAAGGCGGTTATTGCTGATAAAGATTGCGAACTTGTTTGTGCAATAGATAAATTTAATTTAGGCTTTAATGTTCATAATGATGTTATAATTGAAGGCGATATAAAAAAAGCTTTTGAAACAAGAAAACCAGATGTTGTAATAGATTTTACACAACCTGATGTCATTTTTGAAAACATTAAAACATACCTTGATTTGGGTGTAAAATCTGTAATAGGTACAACAGGCTTAAACACCGAACAATTAACACAAATTGAAAAACTAACAAAGGAAAAAAACACAGGTTGCTTTATTGCACCCAATTTTTCAACAGGCGCAGTGCTTATGATGAAATTCGCACAAATGGCAGCAAAATATTTTAACAACGCTGAAATAATCGAGTTTCACCACAATCAAAAGAAAGATGCGCCATCGGGCACTGCAATTAAAACAGCAGAACTTATGGCGCAAGAAAATACAAATTTTAAAGAAGGAAATGTTCCTGAAGTAGAACTTATACAAGGCTCACGCGGCGGAAATTTCCAACAAGCCAATATTAATATTCACTCTGTCAGAATGCCGGGGTATGTAGCATCTCAAGAAGTAATTTTTGGTTCAATGGGTCAAACACTTAAAATAAGGCATGACTCAATCAACCGTGAATGCTACATGGGCGGAGTTCTAATGGCTGCAAAATATGTCGCTAAGAATAATAATTTCATGTATGGATTGGAGAATATTTTATGACAAACAAAAAACCCAACATTGCCGTATTAGGCGCATCAGGAGTAGTTGGCAGGGAGATTCTAGGAATACTTGCCGAAAGCAATATTGAATATAATGAAATAAAATTTCTTGCCTCTAAACGTTCAGCTGGTAACAAAATAGAGTTTAAGGGTAAAGAATATACAATTATAGAAGCAACACCTGATGTTTTTGAAGGGGTAAATGTTGTTTTAGCATCAGCAGGCGGCTCTACAAGCTTAGCTCTTGCACCCGAAGCAGTTAAAAGAGGTGCTGTATATATAGATAATTCAAGCGCTTTTCGTATGGAAGAAGATGTACCGCTTGTTATAGCAGGCGTTAACGACGAAGACTTAAGAAAACATAAAGGTATAATTGCTAACCCTAATTGTTCAACATCGCAACTTATGCTTGCACTAAAACCGCTTGATGACTATGCAAAAATTAAAAGACTTATTGTTTCAACATATCAGGCAGTATCAGGCGCAGGCTTAGCTGCTATTGAAGAATTAACAGACAATACAAAAACAAACCTTATCGGTATGCCTTATGACAATAAAGCATTTAAACACGAAATTGGTTTTAATGTTATACCTCAAATTGATGTATTCTGCGAAAACGGTTATACAAAAGAAGAAATGAAGGTAACAAACGAAACAAGAAAGATTCTGCATTTAGATAAATCTGTTCCGATTTCTTGTACCGCAGTAAGAGTTCCCGTTTACATCGGACACTCGGAAGCCGTAAGTATAGAATTTGAAAAACCGATTGATGCAAACAAAACAAGAGAAATTTTGAAAAACGCATATGGCGTTAATGTTATAGATGACCCTGAGCACTATGCTTACCCGACACCTAAAGACGCAGCAGGTAAAGACCCCGTATTTGTCGGAAGAATAAGAAATTCAATAGCGTTTGATAATGGTATTGATTTCTTCTGTGTAGCAGATAATTTAAGAATAGGTGCAGCACTAAACACTGTAAGATTAGCTCAAAAAGTAATTGAAATGGGTCTATACTAAGGAGAGGGAAGCATGACAATCAGATATGACGCAGGCGAAGTTATAACAGCAATGGTAACTCCGTTTAACGAAAAACGTGAAATAGATTATCCGGCAGTTGAAAGACTGGCAAAACATCTTGTAGATACTGGCTCAGATGGTGTTCTTGTAGCAGGTACAACCGGCGAAAGCCCAACATTGACTCATGATGAAGAATACGAACTTTTATATGCCGTAAAAGGTACTGTTAGCGGCAGCGCAAAAGTAATTATGGGTGCAGGTTCAAACTCTACAAGAACGGCCGTTGATGTAACAAAAAAAGTTGAAAGCCTTGGTGCAGATGCAATATTATCGGTTGTACCGTACTATAATAAACCTAACCAACAAGGTATGATAGAGCACTTTGGAGCTATTGCGAGAAGTACAAATTTGCCAATTATTTTATATAACATCCCTTCACGCACAGGGGTTAATATGCTGCCCCAAACAGTAGCATTTTTGGCAAAAGAATATTCAAATATTGTTGCCCTAAAACAATCAAACTCTGATTTAGACTTAATCTCAGAACTAAAAGCACAGTGCCCTAAAGATTTTACAATATATTGTGGCGATGACAGCTTGACACTGCCTATGTTATCATTAGGCGCACATGGTGTTATTTCTGTTGCATCACATGTTGTGGGCGAAGAAATTAAATCAATGATACATAATTACAAATCAGGTCAGGTAAAAGCAGCAAGAAATATGCACCAAATGCTTTTCCCGCTGTTTAAAAAATTATTTATGGCACCAAATCCTGTACCTGTTAAAGCAGTGCTCTCAAGACTAAAAATGATTGAAAACTACGTAAGGCGCCCGCTTTTTGAATTAAACGAAATAGAACGCTCCGAGCTTTTTGATTGTCTAAACGATGTACTTGAAGCACTAAAAAATAACTGATAAAAAGCCTCCAAAAGGAGGCTTTTTTAAACTAAATCCCTTAACTTTTTAATTTGATCTCGAATTTCTGCAGCGCGCTCAAAATCAAGTACTTTTGCAGCCTTATGCATATCTTTTTCCAATTTGTTTAAAAGCTTAGGTAAATCTTTTTTATCAATATTGAATTCACTCATTTGTTCTGCAACAATATCTTCCAAACTGCGATAACTTGCAACAAGACTTAAAAGGTTGTTTTCAATAGATTTTTTAATTGTTTTTGGCACGATATTATGTTCTTTGTTAAATTCAATTTGCAATTTTCGACGCCTGTTGGTTTCATCTATTGCAATGCGCATTGAATCTGTAATTTTATCCGCATACATAATAACATGGCCTGAGGCATTTCTTGCACTTCTGCCAATAGTCTGGATTAACGATGTTTCGCAGCGCAAAAAACCTTCCTTATCTGCATCCATAATAGCAACAAGTGAAACTTCAGGAATATCAAGACCTTCTCTTAAAAGGTTAACACCAACAAGAACATCAAACTCTCCGAGTCGCAAATCGCGTAATATTTCAACACGTTCCAAAGATTGAACACCGCTGTGCAAATATCTAACCCGTATACCTTGTTGCAGAAGGTACTGTGTCAAATCTTCAGCCATTTTTTTTGTAAGCGTGGTTACAAGCACGCGTTCTTTTTTGTCGGCAGTCTTTTTGATTTCAAGCATTAAATTCTGAACTTGACCTTCTGTCGGACGAACATCAATTTGTGGGTCCAAAAGACCAGTAGGGCGAATAATTTGCTCGACAATTTGAGTTGAGTTGTTTCGCTCAAACTCTGCAGGTGTTGCCGATATAAATATTTTTTGCCCGATTTTTGACCAAAATTCATCAAATGTTAAAGGGCGGTTATCTTTTGCACATGGAAGCCTGAAACCATAATCAACAAGGACTTCTTTTCTAGATTTATCACCAAAATACATACCCTTTAGCTGCGGCAGTGTAACGTGCGATTCATCAACTACAACAAGAAAATCCTTGGGAAAATAATCAAGCAAAGTAGCAGGCGCACTACCAGGTGCACGACGTTCAATGATTCTTGAATAGTTTTCAATGCCCGAGCAATAACCCATTTCTTTTATCATTTCCATATCGTATAAAACGCGCTGTTCAAGCCTTTGTGCCTCGACAAGTTTATTTTGAGCATGCAGCTCATTAAGTCTTTGTCTCAATTCAAGGTTAATAAGCTTTATTGTCTCATCCATATCATCGTCATAAGCAAGGTAATGAACAGCCGGATAAATAACTGTTTGCGAAACATTTTCAAGTACTTCACCGGTAAGCGAATCTATTCTTGATATTTTTTCTATTTCATCGCCAAAAAAATAAATTCTTGTAATGATTTTTTCATAACTTGGCATAATTTCGACAATATCACCGCGAGCACGAAAAGTGGCACGTTTTAGTTCAATATCGTTCCTTTCGTATCTTGTCGAAACAAGATGTGTCAGCAATTCCTGACGTGAAAGCTCTTGTCCTACATCAAGAGTAATTGAGCCTTTAAAATAATTTTCAGGCAAACCTAAACCATATATACAACTGACAGAAGCAACCACAATGACATCGTTGCGTTCATACAAGCTGCGAGTTGTGTTATGGCGCAAACGGTCGATTTCATCATTAATTGTTGCAGATTTTTCAATATATGTATCAGTACGAGGAATATAAGCCTCCGGCTGATAATAATCATAATAACTTATAAAATATTCAACCGCATTATTGGGAAAAAGCTCCCTAAATTCATTATATAGCTGTGCTGCCAAAGTTTTGTTATGCGCAATTACAAGTGTAGGCTTTTGCACTTTTTCAATGACATTTGCTATGGTAAAAGTTTTGCCACTGCCTGTTACACCGAGCAGGGTTTGATTTTCATAACCGTTATTTATACCCTCAACAAGAGATTCTATTGCCAAGGGTTGATCGCCCGCGGGTTTATGGTCAGATACAAGTTGAAATTTTTTATTAATCATAACAATATATTACAACAATAATTACAGGAGAAAATAAATTTATTTCTATGTTTTATATAAACACAACAAAGATAAAACATAAGATTAATAAAAATGGTTAACATAGCAAACATTACAAGTACAAACAGAAGGGTTATTAACACAAGAAAAGCAAAAAGAGCTACCAAACAAACTCCTGAGGTAAAAGAGTACAATCAAAAAGTTTCTTCGCAAGATATTAAGGATTTACAAGGACGCAGTCAGGTTACAACCTATCAACCTTGCGTAAAAATCAACTCGAGAGGACAATTTATACTGGATGCAATACGATTTAGCGATCCTGAAAAGTTTGAACTTATGACAAGAGCTATAAAAAACACAAAATACGTAGGCGAAATATCAGAAAATACAGTTGCGGATTATATACAAGAATTAGGAAATATAAAAGATACAACAACATTAAAATGCGCACTTGAAGCAAATGTAAATTTTAAACTTGTGCAAAGCGATGATTGCGCAACATTTACAAAAAATATATTCTCAAACGGCAGAATAGAACAATATATAACCTTGTGCGAAAACACATCCGGCGGAAACAACGTGGGCGCACTTACACATGAATTAGGGCATGCATTTGACTACAATTACAGAACTGCTGATATAAGAACTCACATGGTACCTTATTTAAGGAAAAACCCTAATGGCAAATATATGTATGCAGGACAAAGGGTAGATTTTTTCGGTTATAAGCCAAACGCATATTCTACCATAATAACAAGCAAGAAAAGAGAAGAGAAAGGCGTTATTTCTGATAATATATCGATGTCAGAAGATTTTCACAAGGCATTATTACTTGACATAAAAGGGTTGCTTGAATTTGACATAAAAAACGGATATAAAAAAGGAACCACATTTACCACCCTCTTAGCTGATTGGCACAAAGACAGCTATTTTGGATACTACTTGGGAGGCGAGGAGTATAGCACGAAAGTTAAAATGTGGGTGCTAAAAAGAGAACTATTCGCACAAATGGCAGCACTTGTAACAAACGGATATACTGATAAACCTGATTTTGACCTTGTTGCACCTGTGGCATTTCCAAACATATATAATTTTGTACACAAAACAATAAAGAGTGATAACTAAGTAGGACAATAGCAATTTTTTAATTTTTTACAATAAAAATTTGCATCTTGTGCGACTTTTTGAACTTGTGAAAAAATGCAGACTTGCAATAGGTTCGAATCGCAGATTTTTTTGAAATTTTGTAATAAAAATTTGCGTCTTGTGCGACTTTTTGAACTTGTGAAAAAATGCAGACTTGCAATAGGTTCGAATCGCAGATTTTTTTTGAAATTTTGTAATAAAAATTTGCGTCTGATACGACTTTTTGAACTTGTGAAAAAATGCAGTCTTGCAATAGGTTCGAATCGCAACTTTTTTTTGAAATTTTTGCAATAAAAATTTGCGTCTGATGCGATTCGAACGCATGACCTATCCCTTAAAAGGGGAGTGCTCTACCTGCTGAGCTACAGACGCAAATTTAAAACTTATTCAGTTGTCATTTCTATAGCTCAGCAGGCATATTGTGCGGACTTCGCCACTAACCTCGCGCTGCTCGTTTATTGAGCTACAGACGCAAATTTAAAACTTATTCAGTTGTCAATTAAATAAATGCAAGTCAAATACAATTCCTGACTGCTTATTCAATATAGCAAGAACAAAATTCTACGTCAAATACTTTTTTAAAAAAATTATTGCCCGTATGAACATAGCCAATCGGGTTTTTTAAAAAATCATAATTCAGATAATATTTAAACTATACACAAGAAAGGGAACACTATGAAGAAAACTTTATTAATGCTTGCCGCAACTGTATTTATTTGCAACTGCACATTTGCAGCACCTTGTAGCGTAAATGTATCTTGCCAAACAAAATCAAGCTGCAAACAAGAATGCAAACAATATCAAGTACCAAAAGGTTGCGACAAAGAAAAATGTGAAAACCAAACCGAAAAAGCAGCCCAAACAAATTCAATCCAAGAAGACAACAAATGTTTCTTTGATAACGAATACAAAGAAATGAAAAAAGTTTTATGCTTGAGTCCACAACAAGAAAGTGCAGTTGAGTGCATATATGATAAATTTAAAGATCAAATGCAAACATTACATATGCAAGCTAGCGAAAAACAAAAATGCTTATGTTCAGCCATAAACAACGGCGATAAATGTGAAATGAAAACATATAAAAAAGAATTAAAAGAAATAAGAAAAGAAGCAAAAGAACAGTACAAATGTTTTACTGACGAAGTAAAAGCACAGCTTTGCAAAGACCAAGTTAAATGTTTAAACAGATTTAACAGGGCAGAAAAAAGAAAAATGAAACAACTTGCAAAATATTGCATGACGCCTCATTTCCCTTGTGATTGCGGATGCAAAGTATACAGCGCATGCGGCTGCAACTAATATACTAACTTACAAAGTGAATACAAAAACCGCCTCATCTGAGGCGGTTTAATTTATGATAATTTTGATATTAAATCATCTATTGTTTTAATTTCGCCCTCAACTTCAACAACTCTTTGTTTTGTGGATTCAACAACCTCTTTGGGTGCAGAATTAACAAATTTTT
>CALUYC010000114.1 GCA_944324895.1 Candidatus Gastranaerophilales bacterium | reverse complement strand
GAAACGCTACTGTTATTGGCAGTGCAAATAACTGCCTTGCCGTTAAATTCAGTTTCGTCTTCCTTACAGTTTAATAGTTTAGCACCGATTTTGCAAATTCTTTCCCTCAATTCAATGGCACATAATTCAACTGCTTTGCCTGTGACGAAAGTTGTGCTTGATGCATAAGAGCCGGAGTCATATGGAGAGTTGTCTGTATCTGCACCTGAAACTGAAATCTGTTCCATTGGACATTCAAGAACTTCACAGGCAATTTGGGCTAAAATAGTGTCACAGCCTGTACCCATATCGGCAGCGCCGATTATAAGGTTATATATACCTTCGTCACCAAGTTTGATAGTTGCAGAGCCAACATCCACATTGCTTATACCCGAACCCTGCATCGCCATACCCATTCCAACACTGCGAATTTTAGTATCGCTTATCTTTTTAAATGGATATTTGTTGTCCCAATCTATCATTTTGCGAACTCTGTCAAGACATCTGTCAAGGGCGCAGCTTGTGTTAGTTTCGTTGTAATAAGCAGGCATTACATCACCCTGATGAATAATGTTCTTTTTCCTTAACTCAAACGGGTCTATTGAAAGTTTGTGAGCAAGCTCATTTACTGCTGACTCAACTGCGAAAAGCCCCTGAGTAGCACCATAACCACGATAAGCACCTGCTGACATTACATTTGTGTAAACTACATCATAACTGAATTTAAATGCCTCGCATTTTCCATACAAAGGAATTGACTTGTGACCTGTTAAGCCGACAGTAGTAGGTCCATGTTCGCCGTATGCACCTGTGTTAGATAAAGTGTAAAGGTCAATGGCTCTGATAGTTCCGTCATTCATTGCACCAAGTCTTACGTGCATTTCCATTTCGTGCCTTGGAGAAGATGCAATCATCGACTCAGTTCTTGTGAAAATTAACATTGACGGCTTTTTAGTTTTCCAGGTTACAAATGCAGGATATATTTCTGAAACGGAACTTTGCTTTGCACCGAATCCACCGCCGATTCTCGGCTTTGATACTCTTATTTTTGATTTAGGTATGCCAAGTGCATTCGCTATTATTCTTCTGCAATGAAATACAATTTGAGTAGAGCTAACTACATTAAGTCTGCCATAGGTGTCAATAGTGCAGAAAGTTCTGAATGTTTCCATCATAGTTTGCTGGTTAGCTCTTGTATGATAAACTCGGTCAACTACAATATCGCAAGAGTTTAAAACCTCGTCAACATTACCGTTTTCGCAAACCTCGTGGGCACAAAGATTTCTTTTATTGTCTGCTCCAACAGGGCAAAGGGATTCCCAGTTATCTTCAGGATGCACAAGGATTTCATTGTCAAGAGCTTTGTGAAAATCTAAAATCGGCTCAAGAACTTCGTATTCCACCTTGATTAATTTTAAAGCCTTGTCAACGCATTTTTCGTCTGTTCCTGCAACTACTGCCACAACGTCTCCTACAAAGCGAACGTGTTTATCAAGCAGAAGTCTGTCATACGGGCTTGGTTCAGGATAAGTCTGACCGGCAAGAGTAAATCTTCTTGCATTTTCAGGAATATCTTTATATGTATAAACAGCCTCAATTCCGCTGACTTTTTCAGCAATGTGTGTATTTATCGATTTGATAATTGCATTTGCGTGAGGACTTCTCAGCAGCTTAACAACAAGGCAATTTGAGGGCGCAATATCTTCTGTGTAAACCGGTTGTCCAGTAACAAGCTGCATTGAGTCAATCTTTTTTATAGGTTTATTAACAGATTTCATTTTGTGCCTTTTCGTCCCTTATCTTTAAAAAATTCTTTATACCTCTGAGCTGACCTTCATACCCCGAGCATCTGCAAAGATTACCTGCAAGGTAATCTTTGATTTCTTCGTCTGTTGGATTAGGATTTTCTCTTAAAAGCGCGATGGTGTTCATAATAAATCCCGGATTGCAAAATCCACATTGCTCTGCACCTTGCTCTGCAACAAACTGACCAAAATCTTTTGCCTCTTCCTGAAGACCCTCAAGGGTAGTAACTTCTTTTCCGTTTGCTTTCATAGCAAGAACAGAACAGGACAAAACAGGCTTGTTATCAAGAAAAACGGTGCAAAGTCCGCAGTTAGAAGTGTCGCAGCCTCTTTTTACGCTTAAACAGCCGTGCTTTCTTACGAAATCAATTAAAAGCATATCTGCATCAATATTGTCATTAACAATTTTGCCGTTTAATTTAATTGAAATTTCCACTATTTTGCACCTCCTAATTCTAACACTGCTCTTTTGCTGAGAATGCCAACAAGGTGAGTTCTGTATTCTTTACCGCCTCTCATATTTGAAGAAACTTTTATGTCTTCTTTTGCGTTTTCAGCTATTTTTTGACCCAAGATTTCAAGTGAATTTGAATTGTTGTTTAAATCAAAATCATATTCAACTTTCATTGCCTTAGATGGTCTTGCACCAAAAACAAGTCTGATTTTACTATTTAAAACAGAACTTGCACAAGTTAATACAGGAAAATCAGTTTTGGCATTTCTTACTGCCTGATAAAAACACTTTCTTCCGTTTTTTGCAATTTTGATTTTCATTAAAATATCATTGTCAAAAGGCATTTTTATAAAATCATCAAGAGGAATTTCACCTGCTTTATAAAGTACAACAGTAGTGTCTAAAGACAAAAATACGCTTAAAACATCAGAAAAACCATATCTTCCAAAAATACTTCCGCCTACTGTGGCACAGTTTCTAAACTGAACACCTACAATTGATTTTACTGCATTCCTAAGTGCATTGTTAAAGCAGTTGTTTAACTGAGCGTGTGTTTCAATATCTCTTAAAGTTACATATGCGCCTATTTCAAAGCAGTCCTTGTTTTCTTCAATTTTATCAAGTCCTAATTTTGAAAGGTCAATGATTGTATCATAATTTTGCTTGCTCATTTTAAGCCAAATCATACCGCCTACAATTTTGTTTGACCTTTTTTGATTAAGTTTATAGGCCTCTTCTATTGTATCAGATGATACAAAATTGTTTGCTGTAAACATAATATCCCTCTGTTTCGCTACCATAATGAATTGTTTTAAAAATCTGTTACTATATTGTTTATAACATATTTTTGTGGTATAATCCATTGTAGTTTGAAAACTATAACGATAGGAGAATAAAAAATGAAAAAATTATTAGCGTTATTAGTAGCAATTGTTTTAACATTCAGTTTTGCAGGTTGTTCAAATACACAACAAGAACAAAATACAAACAACGACACAACAACTTCTGCTGTTGCAGACCAACAGGTTGCTTACCCTGTTACTATCACTGACCAGGCAGGCAGGGAAGTGGTTATCGAAAAAGAGCCTGAAACAATTGTAAGCGGTTACTATATCGCTACATCAATTTTAATTTCACTGGGTCAAGAGGACGATCTTGTGGGCATTGAGGCTAAG
>CALUYC010000113.1 GCA_944324895.1 Candidatus Gastranaerophilales bacterium | reverse complement strand
CATATCTTGCACTCAAAAGAGCAGCTTCATTCAAAAGATTTTGCAAATCTGCACCGGTAAAACCCGGAGTACGCTTTGCAAGTACCTTTAAATCAACATCTGATGCCAAGGGTTTATTTTTAGCATGAACGGCAAGAATTTGCTCACGACCCAAGATGTCAGGTCTGTTAATAATTATTTGTCTGTCAAACCTACCCGGACGCAATAAAGCGTTATCTAAAATATCAGGACGGTTTGTAGCAGCAAGAACAATAATATTAACATTTTCATCGAAACCATCCATCTCGACCAAGAGTTGGTTTAGTGTTTGTTCGCGCTCATCATGTCCGCCGCCCATACCTGCGCCTCTTTGACGTCCGACAGCATCAATTTCATCAATAAAGATTATACAGGGCTGATGCTTTTTAGCTTGTTCGAAAAGGTCGCGCACACGAGAAGCACCCACGCCGACAAACATCTCAACGAAATCAGAACCTGATATAGAAAAAAACGGCACACCGGCTTCACCTGCTACGGCCTTTGCCATAAGAGTTTTACCTGTACCGGGGACACCCACCAAAAGAACACCTTTTGGAATTTTAGCTCCCAATTTTGTATATTTATCTCCATTTTTCAAGAAATCAACAATTTCTTCAAGTTCTTGTTTTTCTTCATCGATACCTGCAACATCGCTAAAGGTAACTTTTACTTTATTTTCCTGCATCATTTTTGCTCGCGATTTGCCAAAATTCATTGCAGCAGAACCGCCTTGCTGAATACCACGAAGCAGCAAAATAATTAAACCAATAAAGAAAATAGGAACAAGCAGCGAACCTATTGTACCCAATAGAGAACCCTCTTGAGGTTTTTTGACATTTATTTCAACATTGTTTTGCTCGAGAACCGAAAGCAGATTAGGGTCATTATCGGGAATTTGAATTTTATATTGGAATGTAGCAGGCTGATTAACGTTAGAAAGGCCTACAATATCAGTTTTTGGTTTTTCAATATCTTTTTTATCACTTTTTGATTCATCTTTAGGTACAGCAATTACAAGGTTTTTGGAAATAGTAACACTTTCAATTTGTCCGGCTTTTACTTTATCTAAAAATTGAGAATAAGAAAGTTCTCCACTTGTTGTTGTAGGGCCCGCAAAAGCGACAACAGCAAGCAAAACTACTATAATGCCGACGATTATGTAAACTCCCATAGATTGATTTTTGTTCATTTTTACCCCTGTACCAAAATATTTCTGTTGCCATTATATCAAAAGAATAATAAAATGTTAATCAGGAATATACATATGTCAAAAGCTTATCTGTCACTAGGTTCAAATTTAGGTGATCGCCTGTCAAACATACAACAGGCGGTAAGACTTTTAACGAGCGACAATAACATCGCTCTCTTGCGCGCATCCTCTTTTTATGAAACACAACCCTGGGGTATGACAAAACAAAACTGGTTTATAAATGCCGCAATAGCTGTAGAAACAGACCTTTCGCCTGTTGAACTTTTAAGAGTATGTCAAAATATAGAGGCAAAACTTGGCAGAATTCGCGAAGGTAAACCAAAATGGAGTGAAAGGGTTATAGACATAGACATATTATTCTATGATGATTTAGTTTTTAAAAACGAAATTCTTGAAATACCCCATAAATACGTGCATTTAAGAGCTTTTGCACTGGTTCCCATGATTGAAGTAAATGCAAACTATGTACATCCTGTTTTAAATAAAACAATTATCGAAATGCACGAGGCACTTGAAAACCCCGAAGATGTTTTTCTTTACGGCACAGTATTACCGGAAAAAAAAAAAAAAAAAAAGTGGCAATCATAGGCGCCGGGCCTTCAGGTATATATTGTGCACTTCAGCTGCAAAAAACTAAAAATATAAGAATTGATATCTTTGAAAAAGACATACCTCTCAAAACGCTTCTTGTAACAGGTGGAGGCAGGTGCAACCTGACACATTTCGGTAATGATATTAAAGAATTTGCAAGAAATTATCCCCGCGGAGAGAAATTTTTATACTCCATTTTTGCAAAACATTTTGTAGATGAAAGTTTGATTTTTTTTAAAAAAATTGGCATCGAAACATATATGCAAGAGGATTTTAGATACTTTCCAAAATCAAACAGTGCAAAAAATATGCGAGAAAAAATGCTTAGTGCGCTAAACTGTGCAAAAATAATAAAAAAAGAAATCAAAAGTTTAAAAGAACTTGAAGGCTACGATGCCATAGTTATTTCAACAGGTTCAAAAGGCGGTTACAAACTGGCACAAGAAATTGGACACAAGATTATTGAGCCTAGAGCTGCACTTTGCGGACTAAAGTTAAGTCCCAAAAGTCCAAAATATCCGCAGGGTGTTGTTTTAAAAACTAAAGAAGGAGACATTTTATTTACAAAAGACGGCATTTCAGGCCCGTTAATATATAAAATATCCTCGCTTAACGCCAGAAAAGAATTTCCTTATGAAATAAAAATCCCATTATTAAACACAAGTGAGCTTTTATGTGAAGTTAAAAACAATCCAAAAAAATGCTTTGGAAACGTTGTTGCACAGTTTATTCCAAAATCATTAGCACATGTAATTGTCGAAAATTATGATAAAGATTGTGCAAACATTAGCAAAAAAGACACAGAAAAGCTTGAAAACATAATTTTTGAAGTGATTTCAACCGACGGCAAGGGCGAAATTGTGACTTGTGGCGGAGTCGAACTAAAAGAAGTTAACAACAAGTGCCAGTCAAAAATTAACCCAAAAATATTCTTTTGCGGAGAAATACTGGATATTGACGGATTTTGCGGCGGGTATAACCTGCAAAATTGTTGGAGTAGCGCGTATTGCGCCGCAGAAGGAATTAAAACATGCCTTTCTTTGCAAAAAGAGCCGCAGCAAGCATAGAAGCTATTGCTGAAATAAATATTACAATTACAAACCCGAACTGATGAGCAGCAAAAGGCAAATGTACGTTCATCCCCCAAAAGCTTGCAAACATTGTAGGTATAGCAAGTATGATTGTAATTGAAGTCAAAAATTTCATCACAATGTTTAAATTATTGGAAATAATTGAAGCAAAAGCATCCATCATATTTTCAAGGATGTTTCTGTGCATTTCAACCATTTCAAGCGCCTGTTTATTTTCAATTATCACGTCTTCCAAAAGGTCAATATCGTCCTCGTTGAACTTTAGAGGAGTAACAAAAGTTGATTTTGTAAGACGCATAATTTTTTGCAGCACAATGTAGTTATCTTTTAATGCTGTAGTAAAGTATACCAGTGACTTCTGAGCTTCAAAAAGTTGAAAAAGTGCTTTATTTTTCATTGTTCTTCTCAAATCATCTTCAATTTTATCAGTCTGCTTGTTGATAAAATTCAAATAGCGCAAGTAATATTTTGTAGATCTGAAAAGAATATTGAGTAAAAATCTCGTTTTATTTCTTGTGTCAAAAAAGCTTGCCGTTTCTTTATTGAAAGAATTAACAATTCTGTTTTCTTTTGAACAAACCGTAATAAAACTTGTCGGAGTAAAGATTATACCAAGAGGCAATGTATCAAAAGCGCCTTCATCTTCCATAACAGGAATGTTTGTAATTATAAGCAGGTGACCATCCTCATACTCCATACGAGAACGTTCATCAACGTCAAGAGAATTTCTTAAAAAACTTTCGTCAAGATTTAAAACAAGTGAAACTTTCTGTATTTCCTCATACGTAGGATCAATTAAATTAAACCAAGAGCCGCAT
>CALUYC010000112.1 GCA_944324895.1 Candidatus Gastranaerophilales bacterium | reverse complement strand
GCATTCCGACTGTAACGGCTGCGGACTAGTGAGGGACTTGCACCCTACTTTCCTTAAGTTACAAATTTATAATAGTACAAATTTTTGTCACGGTGGTAGAACTTTTTTAAAAATCCCACAAAAGATGTAATAAGTTATGATTTCAGAAATTAACAAAAATACATATTTAAAAAAATTTGATTTTTTACAATTTGACAAGCATGATTATATTAAATATAATTTTGTGGTTAGCTTCACCAAAGCAAAATTTATACATAATCGCCGAAAATACCACTTATTAACAACAATAAAAAGGAGAAAATAATGGAATGCACAATTAGCAAAACTATGCCTTGCTGGCAGGGTTTCAAAGACGGCACGTGGCAGAATAACATAGATGTCGTTGATTTTATACAAACAAACTACACCCCATACGAAGGAGACGATAGTTTCCTTGAAGGCCCTACACCAAGAACACTTAGGGTATGGGAAAAAGTAAAAGACCTTATGAAAAAAGAACATGAAAACAACGGTCTTTTAGACGCCGATGTATCTACGCCATCTGAAATTGATGCATATAAGGCGGGCTATATTGATATTAACGATGAATTAATCGTGGGCTTACAAACAGATGCACCGCTTAAAAGAGCAATTATGCCCTACGGTGGTCACAGAATGGTAGAGGCCTCATGTAAAGCATACGGCTTAAAAGAAGATGAAAAAGTAAAAGAAATATTTACAAAGTACAGAAAAACACATAATGAAGGTGTGTTTCAAGCATATACTCCTGAAATTCGTGCTTGCAGGAAAAGCGGCATTATTACAGGTTTGCCTGATGCATACGGTAGAGGAAGAATCATAGGCGACTACAGACGTGTAGCACTATACGGTATAGATAGACTTATTGAAGAAAAACAAGCCGAGAAGACTTCATCTGACAGATTAAATATGACATCAGATATAATTCGTGAAAGAGAAGAATTATCGGAACAAATTTTAGCTTTGGAAGCTATGAAAAGAATGGCACAAAGTTACGGATATGACATTTCTCAGCCTGCAAAAAATTTCAAAGAAGCAGTTCAGTGGACATATTTTGGATATTTGGCAGCAATTAAAGACCAAAACGGCGCTGCTATGTCCTTGGGCAGAGTTTCAACATTCTTGGATATATATTCTGAAAGAGATATTAAAAACGGTGTCATAACAGAACAAGAAGCTCAGGAAATAATGGATGATTTTGTCATCAAATTAAGAATGGTACGCTTCTTAAGAACACCCGAATACAATGAATTATTTAGCGGAGACCCCGTTTGGGTAACAGAATCAATCGGCGGTATGGGCGATGATGGCAGAACTCTTGTTAGTAAAAACTGCTATCGTATGCTACATACACTTACAAATTTAGGCCCTGCACCTGAACCTAATATGACGGTTCTTTGGTCAGTAAATTTACCTGAAAACTTCAAAAAATTCTGCTCAAAATTATCAATCAACACATCTTCAATTCAATATGAAAATGACGACTTGATGCGTCCTATGTTTGGAGATGATTATGGCATAGCTTGCTGTGTTTCACCAATGATAATAGGTAAAGAAATGCAGTTCTTCGGTGCACGAGCAAATCTTGCAAAAGCTCTGCTATACGCAATTAACGGCGGAGTTGATGAAAAATCCTTTGCTCAAGTAGCAAAAGGTTTTGAACCCATTACATCAGAATATTTAAATTACGACGAAGTAATAGAAAAATTCGACGCAATGATGGAATGGCTAGCAACAACTTATGTTAACGCATTGAACATAATCCATTTTATGCATGACAAGTATTACTACGAAAAAGCACAATTAGCATTAATGGAACAAAACGTTGTAAGGAAACTAGGCTGCGGTATTGCAGGATTTTCGGTGACAGTTGATTCACTTTCGGCAATTAAATATGCAAAAGTAAAACCAATCAGAAACGAACAAGGCATTGCTGTTGATTTTGAAATTGAAGGCGATTTCCCGAAATTTGGCAACAACGACGACAGAGTTGACGAAATTGCAACAAAACTTGTAGAAAAGTTTATGCAGAAAATAGAAAAATTACCGACATACAGAAATGCAATCCCGACACAATCTATTCTTACAATCACTTCAAATGTTGTCTATGGTAAGAAGACCGGCAATACTCCTGACGGCAGAAAATCAAACGTTCCGTTTGCCCCTGGTGCAAACCCGTTACATGGTAGAGATGAATGCGGTGCGTTAGCATCTCTATGCTCGGTTGCGAAATTACCGTTCAAACATGCTAAAGACGGTATTTCAAATACGTTCTCAATCATACCTAATTCACTTGGTAAAACCGAAGAAGATAGGGTTAATAATCTTAAAGGTATGCTTGATGGCTATATGTCGAAAATGGGTCAACACATAAACGTTAACGTGCTTGACAGAGAAACATTAATCGATGCTATGGATCATCCAGAGAAATATCCTCAGCTAACAATTAGGGTATCAGGTTATGCGGTTAACTTCATTAAGCTTACAAGAGCCCAACAAGAGGATGTAATTTCAAGAACATTCCACAATAAATTCTAAACATACAAACAAAGCGCAGGTACTTCCTGCGCTTTTTAGGATAATAATGCAAAAAAATATAGGCTATATTCATTCTATCGAAACAGGCGGAACAGTTGACGGACCAGGGATAAGGTACGTTATTTTTTTTCAAATGTGCCCTTTTAGGTGCAAATTCTGTCACAATCCTGATACGTGGTACAAAAACCCAATGGGTATAAGGACACTCGATAATGTTGTTAGCGATATTTTAAAATATAAAAACTTTTTTAACTTTAGCGGTGGAGGAATTACAGTATCAGGTGGCGAACCACTCTTGCAAAGCGAGTTTGTTTTTGAGCTTTTTAAAAAATTAAAAAAAGACAATATACACTGTGCGTTAGATACTTGCGGATATGTAGACATTAATGACACAATTAAAGGAGTTATTCAAAACACCGATTTAGTGCTTCTTGACATCAAGCACATTAACACACAAATACACAAAGAGCTTACCGGTAAAGACAACAATAAAGTTACAGAGTTTTTAAATTATCTAAGCAATGTAAATAAAAAAGTTTGGATTCGACAGGTACTTGTCCCAACATATACAACGGACATTGTTTATATAGAGGGTTTAATTAAATTTTTAGATAAATACAGAGGAATAATAGAAAAAGTCGAGCTTTTACCTTATCACACAATGGGCAAAGAAAAATGGGAAAAGCTCGGACTTAAATATCAACTTGATGTAGAACCGCCAAACAATCAAGTACTGCAAGAAATTAAAGACAAGTTTATAAATAGCGGTTATGATGTACTCATCAACTAAATTTTTATAACAAAAAACTTTGAATCCTTAAGGGCAAGTACCTTATGCTGGTCGTCTTTTTTAAACATTAGTATATCGCCTTCATCGAGCAAAAATTTTTGTGCATCAAAATGCAGCTCAATTTCCCCGTCCAACACGTATACTGCAGCATCACAAAGGGAAGTGTGGGTGTCGATAATTTCGTCTTTTTTTAGAACTAGCAGATTTAAGCTGCTGTCTTTGTTTTCAAGCAAAGTTTTTCGCTGAAATTTAGCGCCGTCTAAATCTACCAATTCCTTTGCATTTAAAACATCACAAAACATAAATTTTCTCCTATTTATGTTTTATTATTTGTCTAAAAAAGACAAAAAACATTGCACAAAAGTCTAAAATCGGAGAGGGGGGGATTCGAACCGGGGGGGGGGGGGGGGGGGGGGGGGGGGGGGGGGGTGGCACCTTAAACCACTCGGACACCTCTCCATGGCTTGCTTAAGTATATTAACCAAGCTAAACACAAATGTAAACAGTAAAATTAGAATTTAAACTCGTATATCCTATTTTGTAATTTTAAAATGGCTTGCAATTTGTTTTTAACACCAAGTTTTCTGTAAAT